>CAJUTJ010000053.1 GCA_910589655.1 uncultured Acetatifactor sp.
CAACTGGGGAGAGCCTGCTGCTTCTTGGAAACAAGTACGTTTTATCAACTAGAAGATGGAGATAAGCGGATGGGTGGCAGGCAGTCGGATAGTCTCATAGTACCATGGAAGCCGGGTAATGCCGGTGGAGGGAAGGGGGCTGCATAGTAACGGTCTTTCTGAGGACACATCAACCGTGCACAGGAACGGAGGTATTGATGGGAACAAAATTAGAAAGGATAGCAGAAATACCGGCGACAACGCCGAAGCCAGAGTTCACTTCTCTGTACCATCTGATAAATGCTGAAATGCTCATGCAGTGCCATAAGGAACTGGATGGGAAGAAGGCAGCAGGGATTGACAGGGTGGCAAAAGCAGAGTATGAAGAACACCTGGAAGAGAACATCACAAATCTGGTGGAGCGGTTAAAGAACAAGGCATACAAGCCACTGCCGTCGCTAAGGGTGTATATACCGAAAAGCAACGGGAAGATGAGACCGCTGGGAATTGCCTCTTACGAGGACAAGATTGTGCAGCTTGCGGTAAAGAAAATACTGGAAGCGATTTATGAACCGAGATTCCTTAACTGTATGTATGGGTTCAGACCAGACAGAGGATGCCATGATGCGATAAAGGAAGTCCACCGTCAATTACAGAAAACGAATGGATTAACTATGTGTGTTGTGGTCAAGCATTTTTGTAACACTTATGGCTAAAAAATTCACTTTTTTTATGGAATAACACCGTCGTTTTTTACGATGCTATACGTGCCTGATAGGGAGTTCGGTATCCGTTAAAACTATGTGGACGGAGATGGTTATATTGGACATATGCAAATTCCTCCACTGTCTGATAAAGATCTTCCTCTTTCCGAAATTCATACAAATTTGTACATTCATTCTTCAGCGTGTTAAAATACCTTTCCATTGGTGCATTATCGTATGGATATCCGGCTTTACTCATACTCTGGGTTACATGGGCGGATTCGCAGAACTCCACAAATGCTCTGGATGTATATTGGGAACCCTGATCGCTGTGAAGAATCAATTCCCCTTTGATCTGCGGCTGGGAATCCAGAGCTTTCCGCAGTGTCCGTATTGCAAGGTCACTGGTGATACTGCGGTCAGTTATGCTGGCAGCCACACTCCGGTCATACAGGTCTATGATTGTGCAGTTGTATCTCACTTCGTGGTCTGCGAGAAACAGATATGTAAAATCAGTACACCATTTCTGGTTAACCGCATCAGCTGTGAAATCCTGTTTTAACTTGTTTTCAAATACTTTGTGTGGTTTGCCATATTCATAATCCGGTTTTTTGGGACGCACGACAGAACGCAGACCCAGTTCCGTATTCATGTATTTGTGTATGGTTGCTGCACTGTATCCATATCCCCTACGCTCCAGATAAAAGGTCATGCTTCTGTAACCATCAACCCCATTGTGGCTGTGGTAGATTTCTTCAATCTGTGCCAAAACCTCTGATTTTTTGGCATAATAATCCGCCTTCTGGTGTTTGCGGTAGTTGTAATAGGCGTTGGGACATATGGAAAGCCGTTTGAGCAGCCAGCGGATGCCAAACTCTTCATGATATTCATTTATAAATCGATAAGCCTCTAATCGATCTCCTTCGCAAAGAATGCCGCCGCTTTTTTTAAGAATGCCACTTCCTTTCTGAGTTCGTCATTTTCTCTTTTCAGTTTGAGTAGTTCTTTCATGTTATCGTATTCGGCTTTGGATTCTGGGCTTGTCTGGCATTCTTCGCGGAACTGTTTACACCATGCAGAGATAGCTGCTTTGGACACGCCGTATTCTGCCGTGATACTTTTGTAGGTGCGTCCTTCTTCCTCGTGGAGACGGACAATCTTCTTTTTAAATTCAGGAGTGTAATTTTGTGACATAACTAAATACCTCTTTCTTGATTATTTTCAGTATATCTTATTAGCCACTCCTGTTACAACTTTATTATAGCACTTCAAAGACACTATTAGCTTCATTGTTTGGCTACTTGGATGCCGTTGAAAATGGTCTTGTGGCTGGGGAAGAAAAAGAAGCCTATATCCATGTTGCAGTAGAAAAAGCGTGTCACTTAAAACATTTTGTGGAAGCACTATTTGAGTGGGTAAAACTAGACGCTAAAGAACAGGTTTTTCATTTTGAGTTATGTGATTTTAACGAA
>CAJUTJ010000054.1 GCA_910589655.1 uncultured Acetatifactor sp.
ATCTGAAGAAAGGATTAGGCAAAACTCTGGCTTGCTACATTTGAGGCTAAATACAGGGATAAGGCTGCCAAACAAACCAAAGTCCGATAACTGCACGGAACTGTAGTTAGTAGTTATGGAGTGAGTATAAGAGGGAAAGAGCGTGTGAGTACCCGGGGAGGCCTCGTGGACGCATCCAGAGTGATAGAACATTCGCGGGAGCGGTTGAAACAAGATTTACCACGAGAAGTCAGCAGAGGTCATAGTACCACTACGGCTGCAAACGTGGTGGGAAGGACTGAACTTTAGGAGATGTGAGTAAATGAATGTGACCAAAGATGGGTTTAAGGACAGACAACTTCATATGGAAGACTACCTGCAAATGGTATCTGCGGAACAGAAAGAGTATGCAGGAGTGTCCGTCTATCAGCGGATTACTGAAAACAACGACATCATCACGGACTTTTGGACGGACAATCTACTGGAACTGATTTTACGGAAAGACAGCCTAAACAAGGCTTACAGGAAAGTGAAATCAAACAAAGGCAGAGGCGGAATAGACGGAATGCAGGCGGATGAACTTCTGCCCTGCCTGAAAGGAAACTAGGGCGAAATAATCCAGAAGATAAAGGAAGGGAAATACAAACCCAGCCCAGTCCGCAGGGTAGAGATACCCAAGGAAGAGAAAGGCAGGGTCAGGAAATTAGGAATACCAACAGTTGCAGACCGCCTGATTCAGCAGGCGGTTACACAGGAATTGACGCCGCTGTTTGAACCGCAGTTTTCAGGGAACAGCTATGGGTTCAGACCGGGAAGAAGCCGGCACGATGCATTAAAAGCCTGCAAGAAGAATGTAGACGAAGGGTATGTGTATGCGGTGAGCATGGATTTGGAGAAGTTCTTTGACACGGCAAACCACAGCAAATTAATAGAGGTGCTGTCACGGACAATCAAGGACGGACGTGTAATATCGCTGATACACAAATACCTGAACGCAGGAGTACTGCAGAACGGATTCTTCGAGAAAACGGAGGAAGGCGTGCCACAGGGCAGACCCGTTAAGCCCATTGTGTGGGAACGTGATGCTGAATGAACTGGATAAAGAACTGGAAAGCAGGGGACACCGGTTTGTGAGGCATGCGGATGATGCGCTGATATTCTGCAAAAGCAGGAGAAGTGCGGAGAGGACGTTGGAAAACATCATACCGTTTATAGAGGGAGAACTATTCCTAAAAGTGAACCGGGCCAAGACCACAGCAGCCCATGTCAGCAAAATAAAATATCTGGGATATGCATTTTACAGGAACAGAGGGAAGTGCAGATTCCGGGTACACCCTAAGAGCGCCCAAAAGATGAAAGGCAGGATAAGGGAGATAACCCAGAAAAACAAAGGGTGGAGTAATGACTGCCGGCGACAGAAACCTGCGGAGTATGTCAGGGGATGGATAAATTACTACAAACTGGCAGACATGAAAGGACTGATGACGGAGACGGATGAATGGCTCCGGCGCAGGATACGTGCAATCTACTGGAAACAATGGAAAAAGGTAAAGACGAGGTACCGAAACCTAAGGGCGTTAAGGCTTGAAGAATGGCAGGTGCATCAGATAGCCAACAGCTGGAAAGGTTACTGGAGGACAGCACAGATATTAAGAGTTGCCCTTACCAATAAAATGATAGCCAGGCTGGGCTATATCTCCATGCTTGACTATTATCTAAAAGTATCGTGAAAACTATTGAACCGCTGTATATCGAACGGTACGTACAGTGGCTTGCGTACCACAATTTGATACAATGCACCCAAGCATGAGTTTGGGTGCATTTTTTAACGATAGGAATTTTCTTGATAAACGCTTTACATTATTTGAAATATGGATAAAATAGTATTTGTCTGCCACGGCAGGAGTAAGGTAAAAACCGCATAATTCGGCACTTTGGGGCCAATTTGGGCATACCGTGACAGACAAATAATACTAGGACTACAGTAAGACTACGAATGAGGGAATGAAAAACAGGAAATGTGTATAATCGTTAAAAGGTATTAGGCAATCGTTAAATCGTGGTCATAACGTTATAAGGTAAAAAATAGAAATAGCGGATATTATAAATGGGAAATTTAAAACTGAAAATGTAAAAGTTAAGGCTCGGAAATTAGTTACTGCATTTTCGGGTTTTTATTATTCCGAAAATAAAAATATATTATTCCGTATGGATTGATATTATTCCGAAAATGGAGTATACTATTTGCGGAAGAGAGGTGTAATCTTTATGTATATAACGGTAAAGCAGGCTGCAGAAAAGTGGGGGATTTCTGACAGACGGGTGCGCATACTCTGTGCAGAAGGAAAAATTTTGGGTGTCACCCGTGAAGGGCGCAGTTGGATGATTCCTGCAGATGCGAAAAAACCAGAAGATGGACGGTTTAAAGCAACAGAAAGTTTACTTACAGCTATAGAAAGGAAGAAAAGAGAACTGGATAGCAGACGCCCGCTGACAGAGGGGGAATTGGAACGTCTGGCAGAGGAGTTTATTGTCGAGTATACCTATAATTCCAATGCGATTGAGGGAAATACCCTGACCCTGCGTGAGACGGATATGGTTTTGCGTGGTCTGACAATTGACAGGAAGCCGTTAAAAGACCATATGGAGGCAGTCGGACATAAAGAGGCATTTGATTTTGTGCGGGATTTGGTAAAAGAGCAGATGCCTTTATCGGAGAGGATCATCAAGCAGATTCATTATCTTGTATTGGCGGATAAACGGGAGGACCGTGGGGTTTACAGAAGAGTGCCTGTCAGAATTATGGGTGCGAAACATGAACCGGTTCAGCCATATTTGATCCAGCCTAAAATGGAACAATTGCTGGAGGCTTATAGAAATAATGAGGAGCATATCATTACCCGGCTTGCACGGTTTCATATTGAATTCGAAGGGATTCACCCTTTTATTGACGGAAATGGCAGAACTGGGAGACTGCTCGTGAATTTAGAATTGATGAAAGCCGGATATCCGCCAATTGACATTAAGTTTGCAGACCGGATTTCCTATTACAATGCGTTTGATGAATATCATGTAAAGCATAATCTTGG
>CAJUTJ010000055.1 GCA_910589655.1 uncultured Acetatifactor sp.
CTGCATTGCACGGCCTCCTTGCCGCTCTCTGTCACTACCAGCCGCCGAACTGCATTGCACGGCCTCCTTGCCGCTCTCTGTCACAGCCAGCCGCCGAACTGCATTGCACGGCCTCCTTGCCGCTCTCTGTCACAGCCAGCCGCCGAACTGCATTGCACGGCCTCCTTGCCGCTCTCTGTCACAGCTGTCCTGCCGCCGCCTGAATCCTGTCTGACCGGGTTACGGGCTGTTCAAAATTTCCCACATCAAATAAGGACATCTGTCGGTAACTCATACCGTCACTGCCAAACCGGATCCGCTCCTGCTCCTCCGTCAGGTTCCGCACAATATAATCCTCTTCCAGCTTCACCGGATACATCATCCTGCCGCTGCAAGTGATAAAGTACAATGCTCTCTTTAGGACAACACCGATCTTTTTCAAATCCGCAAACGTTAAGTTAGTGCTTCTCCGGGCAGCCACAATCCTTTGGGCGCTTTTCACTCCTATACCGGGAACGCGCAGCAGCCGCTCCATGGGCGCCTTGTTAATTTCTACGGGAAACTGATCCAAATGCCTTACCGCCCAGTCTTCCTTAGGATCCAGCATCACATTAAAATACGGGCGCTTCTCATCCAGAAGCTCACAAGCCTTAAACCCGTAAAAACGCAGCAGCCAGTCCGCCTGATACAGCCTGTGTTCCCGGAGCAGCGGCGGACCTCCCGGCAGCGCAGGAAGCTGCTTATCCCCCGTTACGTTAACAAAGGCAGAATAAAACACTCTCTTCAAATCAAACTTCTGATACAGGCTTTCCGCCACATTCAGCACCTGATAATCATTTTCCGGCGTAGCTCCTATAATCATTTGAGTAGCCTGTCCGCCGCCTACAAAAACAGGAGCATTGCGGTATAACACCAGATCATTTTTATTCTCTGTAATTTTATTTTGAATCTGCCTCATAGGGGTCAATATGTTTTTTCTATGTTTATTTGGCGCCAGTGCGCGAAGCCCTTCCGCAGTGGGCAGCTCCAAATTGACACTCATTCTGTCCACCAAAAACCCGATACGGTGTATCAACTCCGGATCGGCTCCCGGAATGGCTTTGACATGGACATATCCGTTAAAACGGTATTTGTTGCGCAGCAGCCATATGGTACGAAAAATCAACTCCATGGTAAAGGTAGGGCTGTTCAGAATACCTGAACTCAAGAAAAGCCCTTCTATATAATTTCTTCGATAAAATTCCACTGTCAGCGTACAGATTTCCTCCGGAGTAAAAGTCGCCCGGGGTATATCATTAGAACAGCGGTTCAGGCAATATTTACAATCATAAATACACTCATTTGTAAATAATATTTTCAGCAGAGAAATACAGCGTCCGTCACTGCTGAAACTATGGCAGATACCCGCCGCCACACAGTTCCCCAGTCCCACACCGTTGCCTTTGCGGTCCACGCCGCTGGATGTGCACGCCACGTCATATTTTGCCGAATTCGCCAAAATGCCAAGCTTTTCCATCAATGGCATATCCTGCCCTGTTGTCAGAAATTCCAAAACAGATCCTCACCGCCTTTCCCTTGTTCAGAACGTTTGTTCTTTATAAGAATAGCACATACGTTCTGTTTATGCAAGTATTATTTTCATAACATACCTGTCTTATTCAATAGCATGATATCAGGGTCAAAAGTTCAAAAAACCGATGCAAGCTCGCTTGCAAGAGGATTTTGTAACCGGAGGGTGTGAGCTGGATGCACCAAAAAAGGAACCGGAAAGGGTTCAAGATCATATGGATGGAAAAGAACCCCATCAGAAAAGGGGAAGAATGTAAAGAGGATTATAGATATTATATTAGCAGCCCGTTTCGCGCCAATGCGTTGTTAAAATTTCTAGACAATGCCACCGCATTGCCGTCGAAATTTTGCATGGCACTAGAGCGTGTTTGAAAATTGCTTTCTGGCAGATGTGCGTCATAATCTGTGGGAGATTTGTGCTAAATGAGGGGCGCATAGCGGGCTATGTAACCTGAATTTGGCGCAAATATCACGCAAAGCGGGGCGTGCAGATGTCAGGAATGTATTTTCAAACACGCTCTAGAATAGGCTGTTTTTGCGTGATAGATCCGGTGCAGACATGGGAGCAATTGTTGTTTTTGCGATTTCCGTGCATATAATGTTTTACATTGGTGCGATTGATTTTGCAAAACGGCAATGGTATACTGAAGAAAATGGCGCAGCCGCTTAATGTAATAACAATTCTGTGGGAGGAATGCTATGGATTCTGTAAATATGCTGGTGTCGGGAATTATCAATAAGGAAGGCAGACGGTATGCCAGAGTGTCTTTTGTCAGGGGAAATGACATTGCGGAGGGAATAGTGCCTGACGGCATCGTTGACCATGCGGAGGGCTTCTCCGATGACGAGATCTTTAAGCTGGAGCGTTATATGAGGGAGAACCGCGGTGAGATCATGGAGCAGGCGCGGCAGGTCAATCCTCTTAAGAATTGGCTTGGTCTGTAGGGATACAAAGGATACGGTGAATGCCCCTTGCATTGCGCAAGGGGCATTCGTATGCAAAGTCTAATTTTAATCATTTTTCTTTGCTAAATGATTTAAGGCAAAAGCAATACATTGATTAATAAATTCATTGCGGCTGATACCCGCGTGCTCTGCAGAAGAGTCTACCGTTTTTAACAGCTCAGAATCAATTCGGATAGAGATAACCTCTTTTTCGTGTTTGTAGGGGACGAATTCTTTCATAGGCACGGCCTCCTTTGCGGTTGGTACGTTCATAATATAATTATAAGTGTTTGAATGCAAGAAGAAAATATTCAATAAAGTATTCAAAATGTGAGATTCTGTAGATTCTGTACTGAAAATCTGTTATACTGTCATTGATTGTTTATACTGTGGCGGCAATAGAAATAAAAATACAGGAAAAGTAAGAGAAATTATAGAAAATATCAGAAGAGTAAGATAAATTGCAGAAAAATGCAGAAGAGCAAGACAAACCGTAATAGTTGCATGAAGAATAAGAAATATAGAGAGTATTGTTAAGAAAGAAAATGAATTAATCAGATAATTATTTTATAACAGTTTTCCGAAAAGGGAGATAACATAAGGAATAATATGAAAAGCAAAACAATGACAGGAAAAACCTTAAAATCAGGCCGTATGGCAAATTTAGAACTGCTGCGCTGTGTCGCCATGATGATGGTGGTAGTGCTGCACTTTTTAGGAAAAGGCTATCTGCTTCCGGGGCTGGGCGCGCCGTATATGGATACAACGGGCTGGGTAGCGTGGCTGTTGGAAGGCTTCTGCATCGTGGCGGTCAATGTCTATATGCTTATCAGCGGTTATTTTCTCAGCGCTTCCTCCTTTAAAGTAAGCCGTCTGCTGGGGCTGTGGCTCCAGCTCTGGTTCTATTCCGTGTGCTTCGGCTTGGCGGGAGCAGTCATGGGGCTTCCGGCGGAAACGGCGCTTGACACCCATTATTATTTGACATTGCTGTTCCCTGTATCTATGGGACATTACTGGTTTATTACCGCATACATTTTTTTATATCTTCTGCTTCCCTTTGTGGGCAGAGCGGTCAAACAGATGAGCAGGCAGCAGCTTCAGGCAGCCATCGGATTGTTGTTTCTGGTATTCTGTCTGCCGAAAAGCGTTTTGCCGGTGCGGCTGGAGATGGACAAGCTGGGGTACGACTGTCTATGGTATCTATGCGTGTTTTTAGCGGCGGCGTATATCCGGCGGTTCGGCGTGCCTTTTTTGGAAAAAGAGGGGAGGAGCCTTGTACTCTACATTGTGTGCTGCCTTTTGATTTTTTCGGGTACTATGGGGCTGAGAGCGGTCTATATACGGACCGGAAGCTTGGGACTGATGTTGAATTGGCTTTATGAGTACAATCATATTCTGCCCTTTCTGGCGGCGGTGGGGCTGTTTGCGGCTTTCCTGAAGCTGAAAGTGGAGGGTGGTTTCGGGCGGTTTGTGACAAAGATTGCACCTTACACTTTAGGGGTGTATCTGCTCCATGAAAATCTGGGGTTCCGCTATCGGTGGCAGAACTGGCTGGGTGCGGCGCGGATTTCCACCGTACCGGAACTGCTGCTGGGGATTGTGGCGGCGGCAGTCTGCGTGTTTGCCTGCGGTATACTGGTGGATATGCTGAGAAACGCTTTGATGAAGGGGCTGGACAGGCTTCTGTGCGGGCTGGGGTTCTACAGGAAATTAAAAGAAAAAATTGCGAAGGCGGATGAGTTGTTCCGTGTGTGAATGGTTTGTAAATGTTTTTGAGTTCGATAGAAAGGTTTAACCTATGGAGAGAAAGAGAAGACAGGGGAATATACTGGAAAATTTATGTATAGTGATTCTGGTGTTCTATCCCCTCCGCCATATTAACTGGGGGTTGGATTTATGGGACACCGGATATAATTATGCTAATTTCCAATATATGGGTACGGAGCATATGGATTCCATGTGGCTTTTTTCCACATATCTTTCCAATGTGACGGGAAATTTCCTGATGAGGCTTCCCAGTGCGGGAAATTTGGCGGGAATGAATTTTTACACAGGTCTGACGGTAAGCCTGCTGGCGCTTATCGGATATTTCTTTTGCACCCGCAGGCTTAAGACGCCTGAATGGGTCGCTTTTATAGGGGAACTTATGGCAATCAGCCTTTGCTGGTGTCCTACGGCGCTTTTGTACAATTACCTGACCTATGTATTCTTTCTCGGCTGTGTGGTTCTATTGTACCGGGGACTTACGGAGGGGAGAACCATTTTGCTGGTGCTGGCGGGAGCCTGCTTGGGAGCAAATGTGCTGGTGCGTTTTTCCAATCTGCCCGAGGCGGCGCTGATTCTATCGGTGTGGGCTTACGATATTGCGGTATGGCGCGGAGAGAGGAAAGAAAGACCGGCAGGACAGGAAGAAGGACTGTGGCGCAGGCTGGGGCAGCATACGTTTTGGTGCCTTGCAGGCTATGGTTCCTCATTGCTGGTATTGCTGGGGTATATCCATGTAAAATATGGTTTCGGGAATTATGTGGCAGGCATCCTCAGATTGTTTGCCATGACGGATACCGCTACGGATTATAAGGCGGATTCCATGCTTTGGGGAATGATAAATGAGTATGTGCAAAATTTATATTGGGTGATACGCATAGGCGTAATTTTAGCGGCGGGAGTTATCTTTTTTGCCCTTGCCGGGATTTTGCTGCAAAAATACGGCAAAATGAAAGAGGTGCTTTGGTGGTGGCTGGGAAGGCTTCTCTTGGCGTCGGCCGGCGCGGTAACGTTGGTATGGCTGTACAATAAGGGGATCAGCACCTTGGGGATGACGGCGGATCCTCTTGCCCGTTTTGATTTCCTGTCTCATCCGGGGATTCTGTTTCTCGCGGCGCTGGGGGCAGGCATGGTACTGTGGGCTCTTGCGGGCCGGCTGCTGCAGAAGCGCTTGGGAAGGGAAAAATCGTTTCGCTGGGAATGTAGATTTTTATGGGCGGCGGTGAGCGCAGCCATGCTGGTATGGCTGTATGCGAAGGGATTCTGTGTGACGGAATTTTTGAGAGACGGCCCCATCAGTTACGGCCCCATTCTCCGCCCCGGCATTCTCTTTTTAATGCTGACCATATTAATCGGTCTGATACGTTTTGCGGATAAAAACAGCCCCCCTCAGGAAAAGCTGGTCAGCGCTATGGTGATTTTGGTGGTACTGCTGACTTCTCTGGGAAGCAATAATAAACTTTATCCCAGCATGAATAATCTCTTCTTGGCGGCGCCTTATACATTGTGGCAGAGCCGGCGATTTTTCAGGAATGTAAAGGGACTCCGGATAAAAAGACTTATGATCAGCGCTTTTCCGGTCAAAGGACTTCTGGCGGCTTTTCTGCTTATGTGCCTGTTCCAGTTCGGCGGATTCGGGGCAAAGTTCGTCTTTGCGGAGGCCACCGGAGTGTACAATCTTACGGCAGCCGTGGAAAACAACGGAGTGCTTAAAAACATTAAGATGAGTCCCGAAAAGGCGCGGTGGCTGACGGAACTCAGCGATTATGTGGGGCAGCGCGGGCTTCAGGGGCGGGAAGTGATTCTGTACGGAAATATCCCCTCCCTTTCATATTACCTGCAGATGCCCCCTGCATTTAATTCCTGGAGCGATCTTCGTTCCTACAGTTATGATACCATGCTGGGAGACTTGGAGGAAACAGAGACACAGATGGTTCAGGGCGGCGGGGAAAGACCTGTTGTATTGGTGGACTATCTTCGGGAAGGGCTGGAGGAGGACGAAAAGTGGAAACTGATTTGGGATTTTATGGAGCGGAACGGATATGAACTGACATGGAGCAATGATCGTTTTGCATTTTATGAATAGGGAAATTCTAAAATGCAAAGGGCTTGCAGCTTATAAAAGCTGCAGGCCCTTTGTGTCGGCTTCCTCCATGACCTCTTTGGGCCACAGGGAACATTGTACTTCACCGATATGCGCTTTGCGCAGGAAAAACATACAGATACGGGACTGTCCGATACCGCCGCCGATGGTATAGGGAACTTCTTCGTTCATCACGGCTTGGTGGAAGGGCAGCTCGGTACGTTCCATGCAGTCTGCTTTTTCCAGCTGTGACAGCAGCGAGCTCTTATCCACACGGATTCCCATGCTGGAAAGTTCCAAGGCAATATCCAGAACGGGATAATACACAATAATATCACCGTTCAAGGTCCAATCGTCATAATCCGGCGCCCGGCCGTCGTGAGGCTCGCCGTTGTCCAGCTTATCCCCGATCTGCATAATACAGACTGCACCCTTCGCCTTGGCTATGTAATATTCCCGTTCCTTGGGTGTGTAATCGGGGAACATTTCGGCAAGCTCCGCAGTGGTGATAAAGAAAATGTCATGGGGCAGTATTTCTTCAATGTAGTCGAAATGAATGGCCATGTACTTTTCCGTCTTGCGCAGTACCTTATAGATGGTGCGCACGGTTTCTTTCAAAGTTTCCAGATTGCGGTCGTTTTTCTCAATGATTTTCTCCCAGTCCCATTGATCCACATAGATGGAATGGATATGATCCACTTCTTCGTCTCTGCGGATTGCGCTCATATCCGTATACAAGCCCTCGCCTGAGATAAAGCCGTATTTTTTGAGAGCGTAACGCTTCCACTTTGCAAGGGAATGAACGATTTCGCCCTCTCTGCCGTCCTGATATTTAATGTCAAAGGAGACGGGACGCTCCACACCGTTGAGATTGTCGTTCAGGCCGGATGCAGGATCCACAAACAAGGGAGCGGAAACTCTCAAAAGGTTTAAACGTTCCGCCAACAAGGTTTGAAAGAAATCCTTTACCATTTTGATGGCAACCTGTGTGTCATGGAGATTTAATTCGGATTTGTAATTCTTAGGTAATTTCAAATTTGACATGTTCTTGACTTCCTTATTGTTATAAATCATTTCCATATATCATTTAACCGCTTTTTTGCATATTTTGCAATACCTTTTTGCAAGTTCGGCCGATAAAAACAGCGGCGCGAAACACTTCGCATACCTCTTCCCGCCAAGTCCCCATTGTGCTTCTAGAGCGTGTTTGAAAAATGCTTTCCCCGGGATGTGCGTCATACTTTGTGGGATGCAAGACCCAATTGGGGAGGCGCAGCGGGGCTACGGGAACCAAATTGGGGCGCAGCAGGCCGCGAAGCGGGGCGTGCAGACCGGGGGAATGATTTTTCAAACACGCTCTAGGCTCTGCCCCGAATCCTGCCCCCAATCTCCTCAAAAGAAACAGGGGTATAATCTATCCTCTCCACCGAGACACAATAATGCTGCCTGCTATAAGTTTTTATGATGGGAGAATTGTGTACATGCCCGAATAAGTTTGCATAGGGCATATTGGTATTGACATACAGCGGCTCATGGGACAATATCCAAAAGCCTTTGATAATAACCGGGCAATCATACACTTCCTCAAATCCGGAATCGCGGTAGTATTGGTTCGGTTCCACGTCATGGTTCCCTTTGACCAGAAACTTTCTCCCCTTTAACCGCTTCAGCATGGACGCTTCCTGACCGGCAGCCCCAAAATCCCCCAGAACATACACTTCGTCGCACTCCTCCACAACACGGTTCCAGCGTTTCACCAGCTCCTCATCCATCTCCGTTACGTTCTGAAAAGGCCTGTTCTCGTATAACATAATATTCTCTTCCGAAAAATGCGTATCCGCAATAAAATAAATCATACCCACCTCCATGATTCCACGCAGACTTCTCTTATGCTCTCCTGCTCTCAAAATACGGAAACTTTTCCAGCGCGGCAAAGATATCCTGAAAATCTTCCTTAGGGGCTAAATCAATGTACCGCTCCAAAAGATCTTGTTCCTGCTCCTTATATTTTCCGTAAAATATGTCAAAAAGATTATGGCCCCGCATATAAATGCGGATTTCTTCCATATGCCGCCTGACATCCTCAACCGTTTCCAAATCTTGTCCTAAAATCTCTGTCAAATGCTGTCCGCTTTTGAGGCGGTGGAGGTACTCCTTCCATTTCTCCAGAAGTATTCCATAAAATGCCTCCTCCGATTCCACAATCCCCAGCTGCGCCATAATCTTTGGATTCAGGAAATAATTCTCAAAAGAATAATATTTCAGAATCAGCACATTTTCCCGACGCACCCTTGGCAGTTTGTCCATGTCTTCCCGGTTTCTCTCCTCGTAGTACCGACAGAGCTGTCTCCCCAGCTCCTCCGGATTCTTGCCGTCGCTGTCTCTGACCATGAGAAACTGATCCTGCAGATAGATTTGATTCATATATTTTAAGTTGGCGTAAGTCTTAATATTCGTACAACTGTTGGTGGTAATGATTGCAATGCGGGAGAGGTTTCCCTGACTGTCGGTGGTCTCCGCATAATATTTTCTCAGCAAAAGCGGCAGACGGGACTTATCCTGTTTTCCCTCCACAATAAACACAAAGTTCACATTCATCAAATCCCCCGCCGTATAGCCCAAATTATCTAAAATTGCACTGATATCGGTCTTTTTCCGGATATCGCAGGAGCCGTCCTCTCGCAGAATCACCTGACGGATCTGTCTGCTGTTAAAATTGGGCAGCAGATTGGGGGAATGGGTGGTGAAAATGACCTGATTCTTAGCAGACAGCCGGTATAGTATTTTGCCGCAGACTTTCTGAAGGCTGGGATGCAGGAAAATCTCCGGATATTCTATCATAATGATACTGGGCAGATTTTCTTTGATCTGTGTGTACGCCTCCAGAAGCGAAAACAGATAAATGGAGCGCATCCCTTTTCCCATCCGTGAAATAGGATGGGGCACATTCTGCGCCGGATGACAGATTTCCGTGGTGACTTGAAGTATCTTCTCCACATCACGGTTCATATAATAACGGATGCTTTCCCGTCCGCCGTTTTTGTGGAAGCAGTCATTGACCATACGGGCAAAATGATCCAGATTCAGTTGATACAATTTATAGTCCAGCAGCTTGGAAGTCTCGAATACGTCCAGTTCGGCAGGACTTTTCTGCTCGATCAGCCCGATGCAGTGAAAGCAGTAGCTGCAGTCCTTTGCCTGATTGAACATGCAGCATCCCGCACGCATCCGCTTTAAAATCTCATCCTCCTGCAAGAGCAGCAGGTCACTTTGCAGCTGCTCTAACCGGCGCTCCGTATCCACATAATATATCCGTGGAAAAACTTCTCTTATATAAGGATTGTTTTTGCTGATGCCGTCCAGATAACGGATGCGCCCGTCCTTGTTCGCCGTCATGGTAAAGGTCAGGGAGCCCTCCGAAAAGGCAGGAAGCTTCCTGCAGAAATCCTGAATCCATGCCTCCTTTTTCCGGTATTGGCTGACCACCCCGTCCCGCCGCAGCAGCTCCATATCCTCCTCCGTGAAAGACAGGGTGACACGGATCTTAATCTTGGCTCCCGCCTCCCCGAAATCCTCCGGTTTAATCACATACTCGCCGCCCACCGCGCGGATGGCATCCAGTACGGTAGTCTTACCGGTATTATTCTGTCCTACTAAGATCAGAGCATTTTCGATATCGGGAATATGCATATCATGGATGGACTTAAAATTTTGAATGCGTAAATTCGTAATCTTCATAGGCGTCTCCTGTATTTGAAACAAATCCTGACAATTCCTGTATCAACTGCCTTGATCTCTTCATTCCCCACAATGGCCTAAACACATTTTTTCATGAATCGGTTCCGGTATAACCATCAGTTTCCACGGTTCTACCCTTAGTTCACATTCCCACTCTAACGGAACATAGCTCATATGGTCAAACCGATACCGGAAGCAGGAAGCACACCATTCCCAATGCGTACCTCTCCCTTTATACAACTTCTTTTTATGCCGTACCTGCCCGGCGCATACTCACCGTATTTGAGACATATAGAAAAGGGCAGCCCTCTGTTTCAGGATGCCCTTGGCCATACGGATATAAATATCAATTATTTTCAGGCAGCTTTGCAATTGCAAATCCCATAAATGCCATGGTAATAACAATTCTGAAGATAAAGGGTATGGAAATATTCACAAACGAAACCACATCAAGAAGAACCGCTACGCAAAACATCGGCACTTTCGAGTAAACCGCTGCCCTGAACAACGCTCCCGACGGCTGCTTTTTATGCAGGATACTTGCTATCAGCATAGCGAACAGGAAATAAACCGCCGCGCACAGAAAATACCACAGTGTCCTCCCCACATAAAAAAGAATGTACGTTATTATGAATATAACCTTCAGAACAGGCACCACTGTATTGACAATCCAGCTCTTACTCAAAGGTATGTCTCTGTTAAAACTTTTAAAATCATATTGTTGGTATTCCCCGTTTTGCATCACCGAAATACGTTCGCTTCCCGCCATGATAATGAAATTATAGCCCCGGTCGGCTATGGAAGACACTTGTTCATACGTAAACCGGTGAACACCATCCGTCAAAAATACAAACATTTCGTCGTTAGCATATGTAAACTCGTCGTCAATACTGAATCTGCCGTTCTTTACCTCAAAGTCCGGAATAAGATCCATCATAGCATTTACATTATCGGAGGAAAAGCTGAGTGCCGGACTTATAAATACTATAATTGTGGCAATTAAGGTCAGCAATATCACAAATCCGATCATGCTCCCCGTCTTTACGTTTGCCAGCCTGCCGTACTGAGTCGGTACAAAAGATAAGGCAAACTGCTGAAAAATATTGGGCGCCTTCCGCTCCACACTGCTGTCGCAGCCATGAGAGCTTCCCGGTCCCCCGTATCCGCTGCCCATATAGGGGCTGCCCTGTTGATTGGCAAGATCCTGCTGATAAAAATTCGAATTGGTCTGTTGATCATTATTATCCATATTGTTACCCGTCTTCGCGTCGTGGTACGTATTCATAAAACGGAACTTATTTTGATGAAATAATTCTGATGAAACAATTCCGCTGCCATGAACCGTCACGTCCAACGCTTCCTTTAACTATATTTATTTAATTTTTATGCAAATATGCACCCACATCTGCTTTAATTATACTCTATATTATGGCTTACTGATTTTCCGTTGTCAATATGCTGATAAACTTAATCTTGTAACGGAATCTATTTAAGTTACTGTTTTCCGGTTTCTGTGCATGCCTTACTGGTCTCGGAGTGAACAGCCGCCTATTTAAAGCATTCCCATATGTTACTGCTTCTTCTGTTCCCGGCGCTGATTCCCAAATAATCTCTCAGCTCCTTTGCCATCTCCGGAATGGTCTCCTGCCGGAAAATGTCTCTAAGCCCTACCTCTTCTATGGTCTCCCTATAGGGAAGAGAAAGGGACAAGGCCGCCAGCTCCAGATAAATATCCACCGCCTGCTCCCTGTCTTCCAGTGAAATCAGCCACAAATCCAAAGACGAGAGTGCGGAGGTGGCATAACTGATGTAATAAAAGGGACTCTGGAAATTATGGGAAACTTGAATCCAGTAATAGCCTTCCTCTTCGTCCTCATCATACTGATAACCGTATTCCTCGGACAATTCTTTATACAAGCGGTTAATCTCCTCCAAGCTCATATCCGGATTCTGATAGACTGTTGCCTGAAACTCGTCGTACAGGCAACCGTCCATAATAGTATCCAACATATTCCAGAGAATAATACGCGAAAAAGCATCCCCGTATTCCCCGAACAGCTCATCGGAATACTCCGTGAACAGCAGTGTCAGCCCCTGAGAATGGATTTCTCCCACATCTATATTGAAATCCGCCCAAAGGTCATGCTGTACACAGTGAAACGTCTCGTTAAAATGTCCGAATTCATGAATCGTATCAATGTAATCCTGATAATTTCTATAGGGCTGATTAAAGATAAAAGCCGTTCCGTAAGCCGGAAGCCCCACCGTATACCCCACATACAGCTTACTGTCACTGTACTCAATATCATAGAGGTGATGGTTCCTCATAAAATCAAAGGTTTCCCCCAGTTCCGGATCAATCCGTCCCATAAAAGGCTGGATGGCATCCAGTATTTCCTCTCCGTCGGATCTGGCATCGCGATGCAGCCCCCGGAGATCCCGGCTGCTGATTCCTTCCATAAGGTAATCTTCCATAGGTACAATGGTCTTCTTCACCGACTTCCAAACCTGCTGAATGTCTTCCAAAGAATAATCCCGGTTATATACAACCTCATAGGCATAATCAATATAATTATCGTATCCGGCCTCTTCGGCAATCTCCGTCCGCACACGAATCAGCTCACGGTAGATTTCGCCGGCCTCCTGATTCTGGGCCTGCTCCAATTGTTCACTGATATTGCGGTATTCACTATTGCTCAAATCTGCGCTGCTTAATTTTTCCTCCGTCCAGACCTCTCCGTCCACCGTCACTTGAGGCTGAGCCATCACCCGGTCATAGGACTGCACCAGACGTTCCTCCTCGTCATGCAGCTCAAACATGCGATCCGACAATGCCTCGTAATTGCGCAGCCTTTCTATGTTAATCTCTCCCGCATCCGCCTCTATGATATTCTGATAAGGTGTGTCAACCAGCAATGCCAGCGCCTGATAACACTGATCATACAAAGCGCTGCCTCTGGAAGCAAGCTCGGCGGAAGTCTCGGCCAGCTCTTCCTCCGCCCCGTTGGCGTCATACTGAATTCCCAGCAGGCTGACCTGCGTGGTGAGATTGTTCAGCTCGGCTTTCATACTTTCATACAGCTCTTCCACTCTCAACCGGGTCTGCACGTCCTTCTTCTGAAGAGCACCGGAATCGTAAAGCTCCTGAATCTCCTCCAGCACGTCCTGAAGAACCGTTTCGTCAAAACCCGTGAAAACCATATCCCCATAGTCCACGGGGAGATGGATCTTATCCGGATAATGCCTCGCTTCTGCGACATCCCCCTGACACGCCAGCAGAGAAAAGGCCATAAGGAGAATAATGATCCCGTCTCTCCATCTTTTCATACTTGATTTCATAGTGCTACCTCCGTCATTTATTAGTACCCCTTTATATTATCGCAATGTCATGATATTGGGTCAAAAAATATTTTGACCCCTATGATACCACGGATTGCTCCGCATTTCATACTCCCTAAATCCCAAAGCACCTTAAATTCGCTCATTTATATACGAAAAATAGATTTTTACAGGTCTCAAATTCAAAAATTCTCTTACAAGCAAGTCTGCATCGGATTTTTGACCTGCTGTGTCAGTATATACATAGCGAAAAGCTTTTCAATCCGGCATTTCTCACTCCCATGAGATTTTGAAAACCCACGGATCCATAAAGCCGCATTATCCTGTCACTGCTGCATACTCGTCAATAAAGTGGGAATCAGCTGCTTTTTCCGGGAGATCACACCCTCCAGCCGGAAGGAATCCTCCTCGGGCTGCACCCCGAAAGCATTTTGAACCGTCTCCGCCGCATTGTCGCCCACATACAACAGTTCTGTGGACTCACTGATAATGTTGGTGAGCATAAAGAAAATCATATTCACCTTCATGGAATCCACCGCCTCTTTCATATAGGGCAGAAGCTTTTCCTTAATGTCCGCCAATTCCTCCATGGTCATGGCATTGATCTGCCCCACTCCGAATGAAATGTCATTGACGGAAAAGGTCTTATAGTCCTGATGGAAGATTTCTTTTGGCTCTTTTGCTTTCAAATTGCTTCCCGCCTTAAACATCTCCCTTGCAAATTCCTCCACCTTGATTCCGGCAATGGAGGCCAGCTCCTCCGCTGTCTGTCTGTCATATTGGGTACAAGTGGGGGAACGGTACATCAGCGTGTCCGATACAATTGCCGCACACAACAAGGAGGCGATTGTTTTCGAAATTTCCACCCCGTTTTCCCGGTACATTTGATAAATGATGGTGGCCGTACAGCCCAGAGGCTGATTGCGGAAAAATACCGGCGCGATGGTCTCCAGACTTCCCAGACGGTGGTGATCGATAATCTCCAAAATCTCCGCGTTTTCCACCCCGTTCACCGCTTGGGTTTTTTCATTGTGATCCACAAGAATCAACTTCTTGGGAGTCATATTCAAAAGGTTCCTTCGGGATATCATGCCCACATAATTACCGTACTTGTCCAGTATGGGAAAATCTCTGTGTCTTTTCTTGGCCATAATGTCTTTGATGGTGTCGGTAAATTCATCCAGCCGGAAGGTAATCAGTCTTTCCGTCCGCCGCATGAAGTGGGAAATAGGCATACTTTGGTTAATCAGCCTTGCAACCGTATAGGTATCGTGGGGAGTACCGATAATGGTACAGCCCTTTTCTTCCGCCAGCTTCTTGATGGTCATGGACACGGCGGCACCCTCGCAGACAATAATACAGTCCGCCTTCATTTCAATGGCGCAAAGCTGGGATTCATACCGGTTCCCCAAGATGACTAAATCGTGCTCTTCAATATAATTTTCCATCAGATCGGGATTCGCCGCGGCAATGAGCACCTTGCCCTGATCGAAAAACGCATCCTCATTCCCCGTCACTATATGCCCGTCCAAAGTTTCCAGAATATTTTTATATTTTGTCTTCGCCGTTGCAAGGATCTTGCTGTCATAGACATCCATGTAAGAAGTGGCAATATCCCCGATGGTAATAAGCCCCGCAAGCTTATTGCCGTCCGTAATCGGCAAGGTGACTACATTATTATCCCGCATAAGACCCCAAGCCTTTTTCAGGGAAATATCCCGGGACACTCCCTCCGTCTCCCGTATCTCTATATCCCGCACCTGTGTCCTGACATCCTTTATATACACAGGCGGATGTACCCCAAAGCGCTCCAAAACGTATTGACTTTCTTCGTTGAGATGTCCCGCACGCACGGCAATGTAATCCGCATCTTTGTTTAATTGGCTCTTTAAATTCGCATAGCAGATTGCCGAACAGATAGAATCCGTATCCGGATTCTTATGCCCCACCACAAATACCTTTTCCCTTTTTATCCCCATATCTGACCTCTTTTATTTTTTATTCTTGAACGGCTCTATAATCCGCCGCTTTTTTACTGTATAAATAGTGAATCTTGCCTGCGGAAACCGCGAGACGTTTCGGGCTCCCTTGCATGAGGATTTACTATGTAAGCTGGCTTGGATTCTGCGTTAGCAGAACCATTATACCATATCAGCAGGAAATCAAGCGCGAACGCAGTGCGCATTTGATTTCACCTGATATGGTAACGAAAGAATCTTTCAGCGTGAAGCGCGGCAGACGCGCAGCGGCTGGATTCTTGAGTGTATTATGCCATATTTACTGCATGTTTCGGGCAGAGCCCCGGAAAACCTTTGGTTTTCCGGGTTCGCTTCGCTCGTCAAGTGGACGCATAGGCATCTGCTCGAGCGAGCTCGGCAGATGCCTATATGCCCACTTGACTCTGCCCTTTGCGGACATTATACCATTATCAAGCCATATTTGCCATATCACATTAAGAATAAGTTTGGGTTCCGGCGAATATCGTTAGAATGAAGCCGGAAGATATTCAGGTATAAATAAACTAATCGGAAAGAAATAATAAACTCTTTTTTCAACATCCCCCGATGACGAAATTTTCTATCTAAAAAAATATCGGAACCTTGCAGCAAAATATATCCCGCAAGGTTCCGATACAATTCTTTGATTCCGTTTCCGGCTTTTTTCACAACAATACTCTTAAATCTGCTTATACCTGCTTACGCCGCTGTCCGGCCACCCCGGCTTCTTGCGACAGAACGGACCTCTCCCAGCCTCACTGTGCCATGGCGTTTCCCGTATACAGCTGGTAATATTTTCCCTTCTGCTCGATAAGCTGGTCATGAGTTCCTCTCTCGATAATGCGTCCCTGCTCCAGAACAATAATGCAGTCACTGTTTTTAACCGTGGAAAGCCTGTGGGCAATGACAAAATTGGTTCTGCCCTTCATCAGTGCATCCATGCCTTGCTGCACCAGTTTTTCCGTTCTGGTATCAATAGAACTGGTCGCCTCATCCAGTATCAGTACCGGAGGGTCGGCGATGGCGGCCCGGGCAATGGCGAGAAGCTGTCTCTGCCCCTGACTTAAATTTGCCCCGTCACCGTGAAGCATGGTATTGTACCCGTCGGGAAGGCGTCGGATAAAGCCGTCCGCATTGGCAAGCATGGCCGCCCTCACCACTTCTTCATCGGTTGCGTCCAATTTACCGTATCGGATATTTTCCATAACCGTCCCCGTGAACAAATGAGTATCCTGTAACACGATCCCCAGAGAACGTCTCAGGTCATCCATCTTGATCTTATTCACATTAATGCCGTCGTAACGGATTTTACCGTCTTGAATACTGTAGAATCGGTTAATCAGGTTTGTAATGGTAGTCTTGCCCGCACCGGTTGCGCCTACAAAGGCAATCTTCTGTCCCGGCTTGGCATAAAGCTCAATATCATGGAGAATCATCTTCTCGTCATTATATCCGAAATCCACATGGTCAAAAACCACATCTCCCTGAAGCTCCTGATAGGTGGTGGTATTGTCGGCCTTGTGATAATGCTTCCATGCCCAGAGCCCGGTTCTCTCCTTGCTCTCCACCAGTTCTCCCAGATTGTTTCTTCTGGCATTTACCAGCTCCACATATCCCTCGTCCAACTCCGGCGTCTCGTCCATCAGCTTGAAAATACGATCCGCACCGGCCAGAGCCATAATAATACTGTTGAACTGCATGCTGATCTGGTTAATGGGCATACTGAAAGATCTGTTTAAGGTCAAAAAGCTTGCCAGCGCCCCAAGAGTCAGCCCCGATACACCTGTTATCGCCAGAATGCCTCCCGATACCGCACAGATTACATAGCTCAAATTGCCCAGCTGGGCATTTACGGGTCCCATGATATTGGCAAACTTGTTCGCCCTGTAAGCGCTGTCGCACAGCTGGTCATTCAGCTCGTTAAACTGTGCAAGGCTCTCTTTCTCATGGCAGAACACCTTTACCACCTTCTGTCCGGTCATGGTCTCCTCGATACAGCCGTTTAATTTACCCAAATCTCTCTGCTGAGCCAAAAAGAAGCGGCTGCTCTGGGAACCGATTTTCTTCGCCGCCATAATCATCACCGCCACCATAAGAAGCGTAATCAATGTCAGCGGGATATCCAACACCATCATGGATACCAGCGTACTGACAACGGTAATCCCGCTGTTGAGAAACTGAGGGATACTCTGGCTGATCATCTGGCGCATGGTGTCAATATCGTTGGTGTACATGGACATAATATCCCCATGTGCATGGGTGTCAAAATATTTGATGGGAAGCGCTTCCATCTTCCCGAACATATCGTCACGAAGGCTTTTCATGGTTCCTTGGGTAATATAAATCATCAATCTTGACTGGGTAAAGGAAGCGATGACTCCCAGCCCGTAAAAACACGCCACTCTGGCAATAGCGCCTGCCAGAGGCCCAAAATCCGGATTCTGATTCCCCAGCATGGGGATAATATAATCGTCAATCAGTGTACCTATGAACAATGTCCCCTGCAAGGTACTCAGAACCGTTGTAAAAATACAGATTACAACAATAACCCATTGCACTGCATAATCCTTAAATGTATAAGCAAGCATTCTCTTTAAAAGCTTGCCGGGATTCTCTATTTTAGGTCTCGGGCCCCGCATTCCGCGATGGCCGGGTCCCTGATTTACTTTTGGCTTTCTCTCTTCTGCCATGCCCGTATACCTCCTATTCTTATTCCGGTTCCGTCTCTTCACTTCCGCCCCCGATTCACGAGGAGTAATTTTCAGCTGTAAATTATCACCTGATAATTCTCCCTTGCGCCTTGGCACATGAGGCTTCCGTTCCGAGGCCGTTCTTATTTTTCGTCAAAGTCGCCGCTTCCTCCGGTCTGGGATTCATAGACGTCGCGGTAAATTTCATTTTCTGCCAGCAGTTCTTCGTGGGTTCCGAATCCGTTAATCTGTCCCTCGTTCATGACAATAATTCTGTCGGCATGTTCCACACTGGAAACACGCTGAGCGATAATCAGCTTTGTGGTTCCGGGAATTTCTTCCGCAAAGGCTTTCCTGATTTTAGCGTCCGTTGCCGTGTCCACCGCACTGGTGGAATCGTCCAGAATCAGAATGCGGGGCTTTTTCAAAAGCGCCCTTGCGATACAGAGCCGCTGTTTCTGCCCGCCGGATACATTTGTGCCGCCTTGTTCAATGTAAGTATTGTATCCCTCCGGCATTTTCCGTATGAATTCATCGGCGCAGGCAAGCTCACAGGCGTGTTTACATTCCTCCTCCGTGGCTTCCTTGTCGCCCCAGCGCAGATTTTCCAAAATAGTTCCGGAAAACAACACATTATTTTGGAGCACTACCGCCACTTGATTTCGAAGTGACTCCATATGATAACGGCGGACATCCACACCGCCTACCAGAAGCCGCCCTTCCGTCACGTCATAAAGCCTGCTGATCAGATTCACCAGACTGGACTTGGCGCTTCCGGTGCCGCCTATGATTCCGATAGTCTCTCCCGGTTTGATATCCAGATTAATATTTTTCAATACGGGATCACCGGCGCCTTTTTTATAACTGAAGGATACGTTTTCAAATTGTATGCTTCCGTCCTTCACCTCATAGACAGGTTCCTCCGGATCAGCCAGATCCGGTTTCTCGGTTAACACCTCACAGATACGTCTGACGCTGGCGGCGGACATGGTCATCATGACAAAGATCATGGACAGCATCATCAGGTTCA
The DNA here is from genome assembly GCA_910589655.1 of uncultured Acetatifactor sp. Classification (GTDB taxonomy): domain Bacteria; phylum Bacillota; class Clostridia; order Lachnospirales; family Lachnospiraceae; genus Acetatifactor. The sequence goes on from CAJUTJ010000055.1 coordinate 19,135, forward strand.
TCAAAATATTCATACAATACGTCAGAAGGCTCATCAGCTGCCCCGTGGTCAGCTCCTCCTGAACTACCATATGGGCGCCCAGCCAGCTGATCAGGATAATACATGCATAGACGGTAAAATTCATGACAGGTGCGTTCCAAGCCACGATACCCTCCGCCTTGCAGAAGATTTTATAAATATTTTCACTGGCCTTCTTGAATTTCTTGTTTTCATAATCCTCACGGACATATGCTTTCACCACGCGGATGGCGGACACATTCTCCTGAACGCTCTCGTTCAAGTCGTCATACTTAGGAAATGCCTGTGTAAAATATTTCATGGCCTTCGATACGATAATTGCAAGAATGCATCCCAGAATAAGCACTGCCACCAAATACACGCTGGCCAGCCTTGGGCTGATGTAAAAGGACATGCACATGGCTATAATTAAGCTAAAAGGCGCACGCATCGCCATCCTCAGGATCATCTGATAAGCATTCTGTATATTGGTCACATCGGTGGTCAGTCTGGTTACCAGACCGGAAGTGCTGAATTTATCAATATTGGCAAAGCTAAAGGTCTGGATGTTATCGTACATGGCTTTTCTCAGGTTTCTGGCAAACCCGGTGGATGCCTTGGCGCCGAACACCCCTCCGCCGATTCCGAAAGACAGGCTCAGCAAAGCCGTTAAAATCATCAGCCCTCCCACCAAATAAATGTGCCTCATATCCCCTTTGTTTACGCCGTCATCAATAATGGACGCCATCAACAGCGGAATAATCATTTCCATGACAACTTCCGCTATCATAAAAACAGGGGTCACAAGGGAAGCCTTTTTAAACTCCTTAATCTGTGCTCCAAGTGTCTTTAACATAAACACACTTCCTTTCTATTGCAATATATTTATGGCAACGGATCTGACAGCCTGACGGTTCTTAATCTCTCTTTTCATTGACCTGCCGGCCGCATTCCGATTCCATCTGCTCTAAATTGCTTAACATCTTCCCCAGCAGCCTGTAGAACTGGGAGACCTCCGTCTCCGTCATTCCCTGAAGCATTCTCTCATCCATCAACCGCATTTGCTCTTCCACCTTGGCATGTTGTTCATAGGCCGGTTCCGTCATCACGATCCGTTTTAATCTGGCATCTTTATCCTGACTCTTCCTAACAATCAATCCGTTTTTCTCCATCACCTGAAGGGTATTGGTGGCGGTAGCTCTGGAAATGCGGAATTCCTTCTCGATATCTCTCTGGTACACCGGATGCTCCGAATGATGGTATAAATACCCAAGGATGCCTCCCTGAAGCTGCGACTGAGGCCCGTTGTCGTCTCTGGGAAGGCTTTTGTGGATTACCGCCTTAATCTGGTTATGAATCATACGCAGCATAAACGCAATTGACTTTTTCTTCTCACTTTCCATATGTATCCCCCCGTTGAATGTTCATACAGAAAATATAATGTTAGCCCGCTAACTTTTTTGTTAGCACACTAACATTATCGCAGAAAAAATAATTTGTCAAGTGCTAAGTTTATTTTTCTTCAATAAATCTTTTGGTCAAGTTATCAAAAATCTGCTATAATAAACGGCCAATTATCCCTATATATCAAAGTAGTGACATCTTCAGATATTCTTCTGCATCTTCTAAATTGTGTGTATAAACATAGGGTGCAAAACGAACAATGCAGAAATATGTTATGCTGCAGCAAGCAATTAACAAAAAGGCTGTACTCGGAAAAAACGCTGTTACCCAATTCCATAACATAAGCAGATAGAAGAACCTTATGGCAGTCGCTCTCCAGAATCATCCGGTTCATGACATCATACAGACATCCAAGCCCCGTGGATGTCTGGGGATTTGTCCCTTTCCTGCCGGATGTCCCGAATTCTTCCAGAGTTTCCTTTGCAGCAGGGATAGAAAAAAAGGAACCTTTTACAATTTTAAATGTAAAAGATACCTTAAATTAATGCTCATGTACGTTAAAGAAGCAAGCAGCCGAAAACAAGAGATAGATCGCCAGCACCACACTATTCCGAACCAAAGAAGCCAAAGACCGAAAGACAAGCATTGTGGAAAAATCTAAACTTTTGGATTTTTCCACAATGCCGACTACTACGGAATCCCTCTCATTCTTTATTCCATAAAACCTATTGTAGTTAATTTGTGGGTACAATGCTATATTAACAATAGGTTATAAAAAATTGTAGTTATTGTTAACCGCTTATACATGGAAATCAGAATTTAAAAATCGTACAATACGAGGAGGAGGAAAATATTATGGAGCGATTACCTGTTGGAAAAATTATACAAGGATTACGCAAAGCAAAGGGTATTACACAAGAAGAGTTAGCGGAAGTATTGGGCGTTTCAAGCGCAGCAATTTCTAAATGGGAAAATGGACAAATGTATCCAGATATTACACTGTTCCCCGTGATTGCCAGATATTTTAATATTTCCATTGATTGTCTGTTTGGATTTTCAAATGATTTGTCGGAAGAAGAATATCTAAAAAACAGGCAGGAATGTATAAAGTTATTTGCAAGTGGGAAGTGCCTTAATGGAATTGAACGGATTAAAAGGCTGGTTTATTTATATCCAACAAATGATAGGATAAAGATTGATTTGCTAAAAAATGTACTTCCATATCTAGCTTTAGAAAAAGATTCCGAAATTCGTGAAAATTTAATCCGTCAGATGATTTTGATATGTCAGAGATGTATAGATGATAGCGTTCAATCACAAAAACATTTCTTGCTTGCACATTTGTTTATTATGATTAAAAAATACGAAGATGCGTCTGCCTGCCTTGTTGATGAAAATGAATTTATGGCAATAGACATGAAGAATAGCCTAATACTAAGAGAAAATAATGCAAATGCCATTGACATAATAGATTCAACAATAAATATGTTAGGAATACAGTTGATATATGAATTGCGTAATAAGGTATCATATTGGATAAAAAACGACTTGACATACACAAAAGATATTTTAGAAAAGCAATGCACTCTTATAACAGTATTAGGGCTAAGCCGCAATTTATATTTTATGGTTTATATGAACATGGCATATGTTTATTGTCTAAGCAGTCAAAAAAATGCAGCTTTAGAATTAATACAAAAATTTATCACATTGTATAAGGAAAATCCCATAAAAGATAGTATGCTTATCAATGTTTTTGTGTCAGGGTTTTCAAGCCAGCCGTTTGATATAATAAGAAATACGTCTGCATTTATTGAATTAAATCAAATATTGGAGGAATATTTATGAAAAACTATGGCTATTTATTATCCTATTTCAAAAGGAAAAAAGTTTGTGCGTTATTTGCACTAATGCTCTTTTCATCCTTTATAACTTTGTGTCCGCCGTTCATTACAAGAATCCTTCTGGATTACGGTATTGCAAGGCTATCAATAAAAACCGTTTTGTTGAGTGGAATATGTCTGCTATTTGTTTATATTATCAGTTTTTTTGCTAATTATTTAATCAGCCAATCATTGATCCGGACTAGCAACTACTTTGTTGCAGATATTAAAAATGACTTGATTTCAAAGGTTTTAAAATTACCTATGGAGTTTTTTGATAAACAACAGACAGGCTATATTTTAGAACGTGTAAAAGAAACTGATTCCCTAAATGTTTTTTTCTCACCTGTATTTTTAAAATTTTTGACCAGTATATTTTCGTGTGTTGGAGCGTGGATATTTATATTGTCGATACGTTGGGAATTATCCTTGATATTGATTATATTTTTGCCTGTTTTGTATTACTTTACTAATTATTCAAGTATACAAATTAAAAAAGTTTCAAAAGCATTACTTGAATCTAATGCACAAACATCCGGGAAGATTCAAGAAAATATAGGTGGTATTTCAACGATTAAAGAAATGAATTTAGAAAAACAGCGGTCAAATGAAATGGCTAAGCAAATAAGAAATGTTGCAGACCAATCCATAAAACGTAATAAGAAAATGAACCTTGCTTCTGAGGGTATACAAGGTTTTACTAATATATTTTCAGTTTTACTCATTATCTGTTCTGGATTATTTATAATTAATGGAAAAATGTCTATGGGCGATTACTGGGCAGTTTCACAGTATGCAACAGTAATATTTGCACCTATACAAATTTTGGCAAGTATTAGTGTTATGGTGCAGCCGGGGACTGCTGCTTTATCTAGAATCGGTACTATTTTAAGGCTTAAAACAGAGAATGAAATTGAGGGAAAGAGAAAAATAGAGAAAGTTACCAAAGTATCGTTTACAGATGTTTCATTTGGGTACA
>CAJUTJ010000056.1 GCA_910589655.1 uncultured Acetatifactor sp.
AGAATCTCGCGGTCGCCGTCTTTCAATATGATGTTCCCATATTTTTTGTTTCTGCCCATGGTTTTGTCCTCCAAATAGGTTGATATAACCATTATAGCAGATGTGTAAATTTACACAAGAACTTTTAATACGTTATACTAGCATTGTAAGTACCCATAATCCGTTTCTATTTTGTTTTAATATCTCAATGTAAAATTATCCTTACCATATCATTATTAATGTCCCATAATCCTCCCTCAATATTCGAATGTATGTTTCGAACCGACTGCACCACCATACAATAACCACAGGAATTTAATACTGCATTGCGGAAATAACGGTGAATATCAGTGCCCGATATTTGTGTCAGGTCAAGGCAGAGGAGGCGCAGCGGTGGCTGCGTTGAGACATGGGGAGTAGTTCTGTCAGGAAAATAGGCAAGGAGATTTGCCTGAATATGAACGTGCCAGTACACTGACGGTCATTATGGCAAAGGGAATTGTGTTTCTGCCCAAAATAAATTATAATGATGCTTATGGAATCAATGAACACCTGTTTGAAAAACTAAAATAGAATCACTTTTATAAGCAGAAAACTTATAACCCCATAAGAACTACAGGAGACAGATTATTATGAATAACAAAGAACATTTTCATCATATACCTTTTTTACATAAGTCCGGAACACACAAGTATTTTCACCTATTCAAGCCCCAAAAAGCAAAAAGAATCCTTCCGGCAATAGCGCTGGCGGGCATCCTGTTCTGCATGACCTCCTGCCAGTTCGATATTCCGGGAAACCAACTGTTTCCCGCTCCTTCTCCGGCAGCTGCCAACACAGCCTCCTCCGGCTCTATGGAAGTCCATGTGCTGGATGTGGGACAGGGACTTTCCGTATGGATCCGCTCAGGAGACAGTTGTCTGCTCTATGACGGCGGAAACGAAGCCGCATCCTCTTTTGTGGTGTCTCATCTGCAGCGGCATGGTGTGGAGCAGCTGGACTACGTGGTAGCATCCCATTATGACTCCGACCATCTAAGCGGTATAGTGGGCGCCCTCAACGCCTTCCCCACAGAAACCTTACTGGCTCCCGGCTATGAAGCGGATACTCCGGTATACCAATCCTTTTTGACCGCGGCGGAGGAAAAGCAATTATCTCCTGCCCTCCCTGTTTCCGGCGCCGAATATGCTCTCGGAGACGGCAGCTTTGAAATTCTTGCCCCTTTGGGGACGGAGTATGAAGACGAAAACGATTACTCCATTGTGCTGAAAGTTTCTATAGGCGGTCAGTCTCTTCTGTTGACGGGAGACGCCTCCCGCGCCAGCGAGCAGGAAATGTTGTCATTGGGAAATGTTTTAGACTCCGATGTTTTGGTGATCGGACACCACGGAAGTTCCGGCTCCACTCAGGAAGAATTCCTCGACGCTGTTTCACCGGACTATACAATTGTCAGCTGCGGCCTTGGCAACGACTACGGACATCCCGCCCAAAGAGTGGTCACGCTCCTGTCGGATTACCGGCTTCCGTTATACCGCACGGATATACAGGGCACCATTGATTTCGTCATGACGCCGGAAGAAATCCTTTTCCCGGAACTCCCCTCCGGCAACTATACTGCGGGCCGGGACATGTCCTTGGACGGCAGTGATTTTCATGCGGAAGATTATACATACATTTTGAATACCAGAACCCATAAATTTCACCTGCCGGACTGCGGAAGCGTATCGGAAATGTCCGTCCGAAACCGCAGAGGCAGTGACAAATCACGGGAGGATCTGATCCGGGAGGGATACGATCCCTGCGGCACCTGCAGGCCATAGCAGCACTGCCCCTGCGGCCATACCACCGGCTGCACCGATTTTTACATTGGCCGATTCCTCAGAAATGCAGCTCCTCAGAACTTTGGCTCATTTCCGGCAGGAATCAATAATCCACCGTCATCAGACAAAGTCCTTGTGCCGGAGCCGTAGGGCCTGCTTTCTGTCTCTCCTTTGTCTCCAGCACTTCGGCCACCTGTTGGCAGGTCATTCTGCCGCAGCCCACCTCCAGCAGTGTCCCCACCATAATGCGTACCATATTCTGCAGGAAACCGTTTCCGTGAAAGATAAAAGTAATATAGTCTCCCTTACGGACAATGTCGATTTTATCCACGTAGCGCACAGTGGATTTCTTCTTTCTGGGGTTAACGCAGAAATTTCTAAAGTCATGTTCTCCCTTCAAAAGCTCCGCTGCCTGCCGCATCTTCTCCAGATCCGGCTTCTCTTCCAGCCGGTTCACATATTTTCTGTCAAAGACAGGTTTCACATCGCCGTCATAACAGGTATAATGATACGTCTTCCCCATGGCATTGTAACGGGCATGAAATCTGGGGGACGCCTCTCTGACCTCCTTCACGGCAATATCATCGGGCAGATACCGGTTCAGGTAAGCGCATATTTCCTCTACGGTAAGATCTGTATGCATAGAAGCATTGGCGGTCATTCCTCTGGCATGTACGCCTGCATCGGTTCGTCCGGCTCCAATAACTTCTACCTCTTCCTGACACATCAAGGACAATACCTTTTCCAGTTTTCCCTGAATAGTCTCATGCTCAGGCTGCCTCTGCCATCCGTAATAACGGCTGCCGTCATATTCTATAAGCATTTTATAATTTCTCATTCACTACCTCATTCGTTTTCGGAGCTGCCTGCTCATGATTCAAAAAGCGGCAGAAATTCAAAGAAAAGAAAGGACGATACACGATAGTCACGCCCTCCAATTTCCTGTGGTCGCGCAAAGGATTCTCAAGGACACAGAGATTTTCCCTGCGTCTTACCAGTTCCAGCATTTCTTCCTCCGCTTCATAATAGACACCGTGATCAGTAAAAAGGTAATCAACCATCATGCCCACATCCTGTAAAATGTCATAAGGAATATAGGATACCTTATACATGTTGAGCAAGGACATCAAAGCTTCTTCCCGATAGGGATTGGAAAGTTTAGCGCTGACTCTCGGCGTTCTGCCATTTTCCGGCAGCTTTATCACTGCTGCCAAGGTGGTATCCGCTATCCGCTGCTGGATGGAAAACCAGAATTCACTGCCCTTGTCTTCCTCGCTCTTAGCACGGATTTCCCCGCCCATTTTTTCTATCAGACGCTGGGAGGCATACAATCCGTTGCCCAGTTCGCCTTTTTTCCTGATTTTCCCGTGAAACGAAAAAAGGCGATCCATTTTTTTCCGGGAAATTCCCCTTCCGGTGTCCTTTACGGATACATACATCTCCAACATCTCATTCTCTACCACCGGGTATATTTTAATCAACAGCCTGACATACCCCTTTTCCGCAAACTGAATGGCATTATCCAAAAGGTTCATCATAACCTGACGGATTCTCCCTTTATCGCCATACAGTTTCGCCGGAATATTTTTATCAATGTCAAAAATCAGTTCAATCTGCTTTTCACCGATCCGCCTTAGGCAATCATATCCCAATTCCTCCAGCAGAAGCAAAGGCTCATAGACATCCTCTTTCAGTTTAAGCGTACCAAAAAAAAGCTTCACCCCATCCGGCAAACCGCCTTGACGCAGCACTAAGATCAAAAGTATGCAAGCCGACACTACTCCGGCTGTCAGCAATCCGAACCACAGAATTTCCATTGGTTTTCTCCTACTTTTACATTTCCGTGTGTTATCCTTAGTTTACCTTAGGTCATATCAAAAGTCAAATACACTCCGATTTTCTCCGCCTCCGGCGCCGCTTCGGCGAAGATGTGCGTTTAGCGCCGCGCCAAAACATTTTGCATATTCCCGCCTATTTTTTCTCGTAGAGATGCTCCGCCATATAAGCGGCCATCTTCTCCCGGATACCCACGAAATCTTCTCTTACTTTGGGGTTATCCGACGAAAAGTCCATCAGCTGTTTTAGGTATCCTTGTTCTTCAACCATACTCAGGCTGGCCGGAAACACTAACTCAAAGACCAAAGAGATATGCCCTACCACATTGTCCACGGAAGTCCGCTTCAATGCCCTTAATACGGCATGCTCTTCCTGAAATGCCTGAATGACCTCCGGCGTCACCGGATCATTGCGCAGCGCCTCCGTTGAAACATTATAGATTTCCTCCAAGGGAATCTCCACATTCACCCGCAGAATATCCACCTTATCCGCATCCCGTAATATATTGGCAAACAAAACCGTTCTCTCGTCATATTCTTCGGGAATGCGGTAAGCGCTGTGACAGGATACCACCTTCCTTAAGAAATCATCTTCGCTGCAGTCTTCCGTGTAATCCCGGATTTTTCCCTGATCAAAAAGAATTTCCGCGCCGTATAGGGCATGGTCAATAGACTGCGCATCTATAAAGGTTCCGTAATTGCGCAGCTGCTCAAACCGTCCAACATCATGAAGCAGCCCGCAGAACCAAGCCAGATCTATATCCTCCTGCGACAGCTCCAGCGACCGTGCAATTCTTTGGCAAAATCCCGCCACACGATAGGTATGGTCTATTTTCAATTTTACTTTCGGATCTTCCGCATTATAGCCTTCCACATAATTCGCAAATGCACATAACGCTTTTTGTCTGTCAATCCGCATATAAATCTCCGTTTCTATATTTATTGGTATTTCCTGATTTATTGGTATCTCCTGCAAGGTTTCTATAAATCCTTGTGAAAAGGAACGGGCAAAACAGGCTCCCCCTTTAATATTGGGCGATACAATACTTCTATATTATATCGTCAAACATTGCCCAAAGTAAAGGGGCTTATATCAAAGAATACGTTACCGGTCACGGAGACCGCCGTCAGCCTCTATGCCGGACATTACTGTTCACTCCGTTCACAGCAACCTATGCACAGAAATCGCAAAACAGCGCTTTCGCGCATGTCTGTCTCGGGTTTCACCTCGCGGCGACAGCGAGTGAACAGCAACTGCCGGACTACAGCTTGAACAGGATTTGCGGAAAAAGGTTTTGACTTAGCATTAACGCTGGTATATACTTAAAGGCAATTCATTTCCCCGTAATGTAGTTCATCCGGCTTCGATGCGCACGGATATATGAGCGCAGGCCACGGAATGATGCGTGCAAACCGGAGGAATAATTTTTCAAACACTCTAATGCTCATGGGAATAACAGGCAAACACATAGGAGGATAAGATGGATAAGGAACTGGTAGTTGTAATCGACTTTGGCGGACAATACAACCAGCTGGTTGCACGGCGTGTCAGAGAATGCAATGTATATTGTGAAATTTATTCTTACAAAACCGACTTGGCAAAAATCAAAGCCATGAACCCCAAAGGAATTATTCTTACGGGCGGCCCCAGCAGCTGCTACGAAGAAGGCGCGGCCTCCTGCTCTCCCGAACTGTTCGATTTGGGGATTCCCGTATTGGGGCTGTGTTATGGCGCACAATTAATGGCTCATGTGCTGGGCGGAAAAGTGGCAAAAGCCGCTGTGCGCGAGTACGGTAAAACGGAGGTGGATGTAGATACCTCCTCGGAATTATTTACGGGCGTCACCCCCCATACCATCTGCTGGATGAGTCATTTCGATTATATTGCGGAGACGGCGCCGGGTTTTAAGACAATAGCCTTCACCGCCGACTGCCCTGTGGCTGCTGCCGAATGCAAAGAGAAAAAATTGTATTCCATACAATTTCATCCGGAAGTGCTGCATACTGCCGAGGGCTCCAAAATGCTGTATAATTTCGTAAGAAATATCTGCGGCTGCTGCGGCGACTGGAGAATGGACTCTTTCGTGGAGGAAAATATACAGGCAATCCGGGAAAAGGTGGGCGGCGGAAAAGTTCTGTGTGCATTGTCCGGCGGCGTGGATTCCTCAGTGGCGGCAGTTCTTTTGTCCAAGGCTGTGGGGAATCAGCTGACCTGTGTTTTCGTAGACCACGGGCTGCTGCGGAAGAAGGAAGGCGATGAAGTAGAAGCTGTCTTTGGTTCCAACGGCAGCTATGACCTGAATTTTATCCGGGTCAATGCTCAGGAACGTTTTTATGCAAAGCTGAAAGGCGTGGAAGAACCTGAGAAAAAGCGCAAAATAATAGGTGAGGAATTTATCCGTGTATTTGAGGAGGAGGCACAGAAAATCGGTACGGTAGATTTTCTGGTACAGGGCACTATCTATCCCGATGTGGTGGAAAGCGGCCTTGGCGGGGAATCCGCCGTCATCAAGTCCCATCATAACGTAGGCGGTCTGCCCGACTATGTAGACTTCAAAGAAATCATTGAGCCCCTCCGCAGCCTATTCAAGGACGAGGTGAGAAAGGTAGGTTTAGAGCTGGGAATTCCCGAACATCTGGTATTCCGCCAGCCCTTCCCCGGCCCCGGTCTGGGAGTCCGCATCGTCGGCGAAGTTACGGCGGAAAAGGTGAAAATCGTTCAGGATGCGGATGCGATTTATCGGGAAGAAATTTCAAATGCCGGATTGGACAGAGATATCAATCAATATTTTGCTGCGCTGACCAATATGCGCTCAGTGGGCGTCATGGGGGACGAAAGAACTTATGACTATGCCGTTGCACTGAGGGCGGTAAATACCGTTGACTTTATGACAGCGGAAGCCGCCGCGCTTCCTTGGGAAGTCCTGCAGAAAGTGACCAGCAGAATCATAAATGAGGTAAGCCACGTAAACAGAGTGCTGTATGATGTGACCAGCAAGCCTCCGGGAACAATAGAGTTCGAGTGATGAAATGGGCTTTAAGAAGCCAGTATTTATGCGAATTACAAGCAAATCTGTTTAGGTTCTGGCAACGATTTGGCAACATTTTTCACATCACGCATTAAATAATTACTCCCTTTTCGGAATTGCGTACCCAGTGGGAAATAACTTATAAATATATATTGTGAATGGCAGATAAAGATTTATAATCAGATATACAATGGGAATTTGTAGAGGAGTGATGAAAAAGATGATTGAAATACATGATGATTTAAGCGTTGATGAATATAACAAATTAAGGATAGAAGTAGGTTGGGAAACGAAAAATCCACTTATTGTTGAAAGAGCTATAAAGAATAGTGCAATTATAAAAAAAGCGACATACGATAATAAAATAGTTGGTATGGCCAGAGCCATTGGAGATGGGATGTCATATCTTTTAGTTGACGTAGTAGTTAGTTCAAAATATCAAAAACGAGGAATAGGAAAAAAACTTGTAAATTCAATAATTGATGATATAAAAAATGAAACTATGGTTGGAGAATATAGCACTATTAATTTGATTTCAATTAGAGGTATGGAGAAATTTTATGAAAGTTGTGGATTTGAGGCAGTACCGTTCGGGTACAATGGTAAAGGAATGAGAATAAAGATTGAAAAAATAATGCCCTGAGAACATTTTTCGAAAAGGGAGAATAATTACATCAACGGCATAAAGAAAACCTTGCTGATTTTCAGATATGGAAACTGAATATCGGCAAGGTCTTTTTGTGCTTATTTCTGTCTTTTCTTTTTAACTGTTTTCTTTTCTTCTTTCTCGATTTTCTGAAATTCTTCCATGGATGCGCTTGCGCATCCATTAAGCATATAATCACTGACCGCCTGTGAGGGGACTTTCGCCCAATGCTTTGAGGTGTCCAGTTCCGGGTACTTGTACCGCCACTGGTCGTATTCCTCTTTGGTAATTTCGCCCTGTTCCAGTTTGGCGGCTTGCTCCTGCCATGCGTGGAACATATCGAACATGGACGTATAAGTGGAATAGTCGGACTTGTCAAGGCGCAGGCAGATTTCCCCGTCAATCTCCC
>CAJUTJ010000057.1 GCA_910589655.1 uncultured Acetatifactor sp.
ATTTCGGATAATTCTGCTTTGCAATCAATGCTGTCCCGTTTTCCATAACAGCAGACACAGCATCGTACCTTAGCACATACTTAAAATGAATCAGGTATGACCTGTGCGGTCTGAAAAAATCCTCTCCGGCTTTTTTCTCCAGTTCGGACAGTTTCCCATAATATTCCGTATCGCCGTTTATAGTATGAATGATGACTTTACGGTTGAATACTTCCGCATAAATAATATCCTTAAACAGTATTTTTGTATGGACTCCCCCTGCCTGTATCATTATGTATTCTCCATCAGACTCCCCGCTTCCTGTCTTTCTGCACTTTATCTCCTGTACTGCGTTTCCAAAAACCTCAAAGAATTTATCATCCTCCAAAGGCTTGACTAAATAATGAAATGCGCCTACATCAAACGCCTGAAAGACATACTCCGAAGCCGCCGTAACAAATATGATGAGCGTATCCCTCTGCTGCCTGTGGAAAAGCCTTGCTGTTTCCATGCCGTCCATCTCCGGCATCTGTATGTCCAGAAGTAAAATGTCTACTTTCGTACTGTCTTCCAACAGCTCCCTGCCGGAAGAAAACCGTTTCGTTGCCCCAGAAGGGAGCATTTTCTTTACTTTTTCTTCCAGTAGGTCAAGCATAAATGCCTCATCATCGCAGATAGCCACGCAGACGGCGTCTTTTGCGGTCCGTGTGGCGGCATCTGTCCTGCCAATAAAGTCCTCCATAGCTACAATCTCCTTTATGTAGATTTTTTGTAATCCATGCCATATGACAAAAAACAATACTTCCTAATAGTATATCGTAAAAATTGTTTTGTCCTGATACGGCAGGTTGTAAACAGGTCTTATTTTGTTGTGAAAAATATTTTTCTCGGCGTTCCTTTTCATCTGACCTTTCCTCACATTTTCATTTGTCCATTATAAAAACTCCCAATGATTTTCCGTGATAATATACAGGCAGTTTAGATATTCTTTATGCCGGATATATTCATCTGGCTGAATCAAACAAAAATAGGCTTCCCCTGCCCATAAACAGAACGGGCAAGGAAAACCTGTTTTTTGTTTTACTCTGCTTCTGTCAGTCAAGCCATGCAAATAAATATTGATACGGGGAAACGCCTTTTTCGCGGCTCCCTTCCCCACCTTTTGCATGGGCATTTCTTCTGCCCTGCGCCACTAATAGCATGGCACACCGTATCCATATATGGAATCACTGCCCATGCTGTAACTTCTCCTTGCACATATATCGCCGCTGTTCCCCTCTATGGTATTCACAACACCATTCGTCACGCTTTCCACAATGCCCACATGGTCGATTGTTCCGTCATTCCCCCAATCAAAGAATATTATATCCCCCGCTGCCGGGACATAGCTTGCGTCCTGGAACTGCCCACGGGCATGGAACCAGTCCACACCATCCGAACACAAGGAGAATTTCGGTATCACGCCGCTTTCCAGATAGCCGCACTGCTCCGCACACCACGACACAAAGCAGGCGCACCATTCCACCCTGCTGTCAAACCCGTACCAGCTCCAGTAGGTGTCCCCGCTGTTGCCTTCTTGCGTCAACGCCACCTGCACGATTGCATGGCTCCCGGTTCCGGTGGGGATTCTGCCGAAAATATAATACCGGAGTACATGGGGGACATACTGCTTATCCCCGTAACTGCTCCAGCCCATCCGCTCCGCCATCATATCGGAAAATTCTGCGGCATTGGCGGCGGTGTATCCCCCATAGTTGCTTTGCGCCCATGCGATATAGCCATTCCCGAAATTGTATCCCTGCAACGCCAGCCTGATATGCTCCATGTCCACCGGGTTCTCCACCCCTGCGCTTTGCAGGCAGTCTTTCAGTGCCTGAACGCCGCACTCAATGGAATATTCCGGATCGGTGATCCCATTCGGCTCTCTTGGATATCTGGTATTGTAGCCGCTCTCGGAGCTTTGCATGGGATCGCTGCCCTGCCCGCCGCTCTCCTGCATCATCACCGCCTTAATCAGCTCCACATATTCCTCAATGCCATACTGCTTCGCATAAATGCGGATGACTGGCTCATAGGCTTCCACCTCCGCACTGACCGGGCTTACCGTGCTGGAATTGCCGCCGCCCACCATGCAGAGGATTCCGCCGAACAGAAGGACGATGATTAAGATAAGGACGGCCACCCAGCCCCCTGCAGCAATGGCGGATATGAGTGCTTTTGTCCCGGCTATGATTGCTTTTACTGCGCTTGCTGTGGCTTTTGCCGCTGCCCTCACTGCCTGTTCCGCCGCCCTTGCCACCTGCCTTGCTGCCCGTGCTGTTTTTTCCGCTGTCTTTACGGACGCTTTCGCCGCTGCTTTTGCGGTCTTTGCCGCCTCCTTTGTAGTTTTTA
>CAJUTJ010000058.1 GCA_910589655.1 uncultured Acetatifactor sp.
CGTTTCGTGCTCCCTTGCACGAAATCCCGAGACTGCTGTGCGCCAAACCCGCTGTCCTTACGGGTTTGTGTGCATCTTCATAGTAAACCCTCATACTTTCTTGCATGGTGGTGCAGCCGGTTGCATGAGGGTTTAGGAAGAAATCCTGCAGGTTATACTACACTGCACTGCCAGAAGCGCCGCTGCCAAAGTTCCAAGCAGCAGAAGACAATCAAGGTTTACAGGGCTTCCCACAGCCAGTTCCTGAGTATTTCCGCTGCAAAGCCGCCCGCAAGCATGTCAAAACGCTTATCCGGAAACACAAAGAAAACATCATGATATACCCTTACGTACTTATTATTCTGTAATTCCCATGGAGCCTTTATCCACATTCTGTCTTATCATGCGCCTTGCCTGAACCGCACCAGAGCGTGTTTGAAAATTGCTTTCTGGCAGATGTGCGTCACAATTTGTGGGAGATTTGCGCTAAATGAAAGGCGCATGGCGGGCTATGTAACCTGAATTTGGCGTAAATATCACGCAAAGCGGGGCGTGCAGATGTCAGGAATGAATTTTCAAACACGCTCTAGGCCTGCGTATGATAAATCATAATAATGCTTTTCCGTAACGTATTTCAATAAAAAATGCTTTTTTAAAAGCATATACCCATTGAAAATGAAAAAGAACTACTTTATACTCAAAGGAAATACCATAAAACCAGCCAAAAGATTTTAACAAAAGCAGGAGTTTGAAATGTTTGAAATAAAAACGGATTCATCAAAATGTGTTTCACTCATTGAAGGTTCGGCGTTCTTGGATCAGACGGTTCATGATTCTTGGGAATACGCAGATTTGTCTTTCGAAAGCGGAAAAATATATGGAATAATAAGTGAATACAGGCAAGGATGCATGTATCTTTCCTATTTGCTGGGAGGCAAAGTGGATTTCGGCGACTTACAAATATACTATAATGACAAGAAAATTGAGAAAGAATATCTATCTCTTATCAGCTGGAATTTGGAGCCGTCCCATGAAAAATACAGGAACAAAGCAGTAAAAAAATCCATTGAAAAAATGATACAAAAGAGTAACTGTGAGGATTCGTTTGAGGAAATTGCGGAAAAATTTATACTGACGAAGCCGCGCTATAACAGAAAGCTCTTTCAATTAAGCGGTGAAAGGTGGAGAGCATCCGCAGCATTGGGCTATGCCGCCGGAAAACATATTTTTTACGCGCCATATGAAACAAGTCAATTTTATTATCAGATGTCCCGGCAAGGATTAATTAAAATATTAAGAAACTTAACAGATTCAGGTTCAATGGTGCTTTTACCCGCAAGTTCAGATGTATTTCTAAAACATATTGTGGACGAATGTGTTTATTTGGATAGAGAGTATGACATTGATGTATTGGCAAGGCTGTACTCAGCTATGTATGGCAAAGGAAATTGGATAAAGTAATCTGGCAGACTTTTATTTTAATAAAAAGCATCCGCTTCCGAGGACACTGTATGATGCGCCCCTGAGTCGGATGCCTTTTATTTTGTTACTTACCTTGTATTTTGTTACTTACCTTTTATTTTGTTACTTACCTTGTATTTTCCGGTTCCCTTATAAGCGCAGAATTGCGGAAAAGCCGCTGCATGGCATTCGGCTTTCCTGCAGTAAAGCCGAATGCCTATTTCTTTATCAGCAATGATTTTCCCGTCATTTCTTCCGGCTGCTCTTTGCCCATAATCTGGATCAGCGTGGGGATAATATCTGCCAGACAGCCGTTCTCGCGAAGGGTGTAAGCCTGATCGTAATTTACCAGTATGAAAGGCACCTGATTGGTGGTATGGGCAGTAAAAGGATCCCCCGTCTCATAGTCAACCAGCTGCTCCGCGTTTCCATGATCCGCGCAGATGAACATGGCGCCGTCTGCTTCCTTTACGGCTTCCACTGCTTTTCCCACACATTCGTCAACCGCTTCCACTGCCTTCACCGCCGCGTCCATGATACCGGTATGTCCCACCATATCGGGATTTGCAAAATTGATGATAATCACGTCATACTTACCGGAGCGGATGGCCTCGCAAAGCTTATCACAAACCTCATAGGCGCTCATCTGGGGCTTCAAGTCATAGGTGGCAACGTCCTTCGGGGAATTAACCAGCACTCTGTCCTCACCCTCATTAGGCTCCTCCACACCGCCGTTGAAAAAGAAAGTGACATGTGCATATTTCTCCGTCTCGGCAATACGGGCCTGTTTCATCTTATTCGCCGCCAGCCATTCGCCGAAGGTGTTGGTAACGGCTACCTTATGGAATGCCACTTCCTTGTTGGGAATGGTGGGATCATAATCGGAGAAGCATACAAAGGTGATATCCTTTCTCGCCCCTCTGTCAAAGCCCTTAAAATCATCATCGCAAAAAGCTCTGGTAATTTCTCTGGCACGATCCGGACGGAAGTTAAAGAAGATAACGGAATCTCCGTCGGAAACCGTAGCTACAGGCTTGCCGTCCTCCACTGCCAGCGTAGGCTTTACAAACTCGTCCGTCTCTTCCCTGTCATAGGACTGCTGAATCCCACAGATCCCGCAGGCTGCGGTAAGCCCTTCTCCCTTTGTCATGGCATCATAAGCCAGCTTTACACGATCCCAGTTATTGTCCCTGTCCATCACATAATAGCGGCCCATAACGGAAGCGATTCGTCCTACGCCGATCCTCTCCGCCTCCGCAGTCAGCGCTTCCGCAAACTCCTTGCCGCTGGCAGGAGGTGTGTCGCGTCCGTCCAAGAAGCAATGTACGTATACCTTCTCCAATCCGTTTCTCTTCGCCAGCTCCAGCAGGCCGTAAAGATGGGTATTATGACTGTGCACACCGCCGTCGGACAACAGTCCCATTAAGTGCAGCGCACTGTTATTTTTCTTACAGTTCTCCACCGCTTTCAACAGAGCGGGGTTCTCGAAAAAGGTTCCGTCCTGAATCTCCTTTGTGATTCTGGTGAGCTCCTGATAAACGATGCGCCCGGCGCCCATATTCAAATGTCCCACTTCGGAATTGCCCATCTGTCCGTCAGGAAGGCCAACCGCCATGCCGCTGGCATTGCCTCTCACGAAAGGGTACTCCTTCATCAGACTGTCCATTACAGGAGTCTTAGCCTGCGCCACGGCATTTCCTTCCTTCTTCTCGTTGAGGCCGTAGCCGTCAAGAATCATTAAAACTACAGGTTTCTTGCTCATAATTGTCTCCTTATCCATGCTTTCATATATTAGTTTTTATATAACAATTTTTAGTTATAGTTTTCTCTTTATACAATTTTCTTAATTATAGTCCCTTTTGTATTCACTTTGTTTTCACACATTTTTCGGTTATAGTTCATATCTGGTAAAACTCCGCAGAATATTTTCTGAGAGTGCTGCTTCACAAACACAGGCGCAGCGGTGGCTACGTTGAGACTTGAAGAGTAATGCTATCAGGGAAATTTATTCTGCGTCATTTAGCTGAAAATGATTGATATAGTACATTAGCCATTATACACTGAAAACACACCCCTTGCAACAAGAACCTGTAAAACAGCGATTTCGCGCATAAGACCACTGTACTATTATGCTGCCGATTATGCAATAAAGGGAACCGCATTTTCAGACGATGGTGCAGATTGCGTTTATTGTAGAAAGTCCAATGAAGCGAGGGAACAGCAAAACCGGCCACGCCGATAAAATCCCCGGCTTTTATGCCGGGGAAGCTGTGTCTTTTGAATATAAAATTTTCAATATAATGGGTGTCAAAATCGATGATACAATAATCAAAAAGATAACGGATGTAAAATACACCGATGTCAGCAATCCAGCCGACAAGCCCTTCTGGGCCACAATCAACGCTACCTCGCCGCGTGTCATCATGCCCACGCCGATCTTCAGCGAATCCAAGCCGTTAAACTTACATAGCCGCCCCATGATTCCGCAGCCAACCACCTTGGAGATCAGTCCCACGGCAACAAACGCAATCGAAAAGAGCAGAATCCCCATGCTGATGCTGTCAATATTTGTTTTCAGACCGATACTCGCAAAAAAGACCGGACCGAATAATATGTAAGAACTGGTATCCATTTTTTGTGCGATATACTCCGAGTCGCGGATAGAACAAAGAATGATCCCCGCCACATAAGCCCCCGTAATATCTGCAATGCCGAAATATTTTTCCGCAATGTATGCCATTGCCAAACACAGAGCCAGCCCCGCAATCGGAATACGCCTTGTATGGGGATATTTGCCATCCACATACTGAAAGATTTTATAACAGATAAAGCCCACCACAATGGCAAACAGGAAAAACAAGACGGTATTGGCCAGCACTGTCATGGGCTGGGAATCCGGACTCTTAAACCCGATCACAAAGGTCAGCACAATGATACCGATAACATCGTCAATAATTGCCGCACTTAAAATCGTCGTACCTACTTTTCCTTTTAATTTTCCCATTTCCCGCAGCGACTCTACCGTAATGCTCACGGAAGTCGCCGTCAAAATCGTGCCCACGAAAACTGCCTTATAAAACTCCTCCGAGCCCCATGCGCCAACACCGTAAAATGCCATATATAGCAGTGAACCGCACACAAGCGGAACAAATACGCCCGCACAGGCAATCAGCGCGGCAATCGGTCCCGTCTTCAGCAAGTCCTTTAAATCCGTTTCCAGTCCCGCCGAAAACATCAATAAAACGACACCGATCTCGGCAAGCTGCACCAAAAAATCCGATTGCTCCACCCATCCTAAAATACTGGGGCCGATCAGAAGCCCCGCGATAATCTCTCCCACAACCTGCGGCGCCTTGCACTTTCTCGCTGCAATCCCACACACCTTTGCGGCAATAATAATAATTGCTAACTGCTTAAACACTAAATACGATTCCACTTTTTTCCCCTTCTTTCATTCTGTTATATTTTATCGTATTTTTTATGCCTAACACATTATAGTCTTTTGCCTTTACAAAGTCAATCATTCTTGATGTTACTGTTCACTCCGTTCACAGCAACCTATGCGCGAAATCGCAAAACAGCGATTTCTGTGCATGTCTGTCTCGGGTTTATCACGCAGAAACAGCGTGAAAACACCTCGCGGCGAAGTCAAAATCGCGTCTCTATGCGATTTTGCGAGACATGCGGGCGCCAAAACGCATTCTTTTCACGTTTTGTGTGCATCTTGTAACGGTTCAGTGACCTGTCTGAACTGTTACAACTTCTTGATCTCATTTCATTTTTACAGTTGACAATTAGTGGAAGTTGTTGTAGTGTAGATTACAGTTATTCATGCATCGGCGCGAAAGCCCAGTCAGCGGACGCGCAAAATTAAAAAGAAGGAGGTAACGCTATGTATAACGATCCGACTAAAAAAGTTTTGCTGTTAAGCATCATACACTGCACGCAGTTACCTCAGGAAATCGCAAAGGATCCGGAACTTCCGCAGGCAGAATTACCGCCTAAGGAATGGTTCTGTCTCCTTATTATCTGAACAAACAGATATCTCTCTTGTTAGAATATCCTCTTTGCTGATCAGAGTCCATGGTAAACTGCCATGGACTTTTTATTTGAACGGGAAATTCCGCATTTCCTCTTTTCTCATGTCTTTGGCAGCTCACCGCCGATTTTTCCTGAGTATCGAAACCACACTGTTTATTTTAGCACGATCTGTAATCCGTGCGGAAATGAGGGAATTGTGAAAAAAGTATCAAGTTATATTATGGAACATATCTGGGGTTATATTGCAGCCGTCTTCTGCCTCATTATCGGTGTGGCATTGGATATGCTCTCTCCCCAGCTTACCAAACGAATGATCGATGATGTCATCATGGGCGGACGGCTGGAGCTTTTAAGCTACCTGCTGCTGGGCTTCCTCATCGTAGGTCTGGGAAAATGTGTGTTTATGTACGTCAAAGAATATCTCTTTGATGTGATGAGCTCCAAAATCTGCGCCCAGATGCGCCGGAATCTCTTCCGCCACCTTCAGGGGCTTTCCGCAGATTTCTACGACAGAAACAATACCGGAGAACTGATGGCCAGAGTGAAGGAGGACGTGGATCATATCTGGGACGGTTTAAGCTATGTGGGTATGCTGTTGATCGAAGTCACGGTACATACCGTACTGGTTCTCACCTGCATGTACCGTCTCAGCCCGAAGCTTGCCCTGATCCCCACCGCCGCAATGCTTTTCTGCGGGACATTGGCTATTTTTCTGGAGCGCAGACTGGATAAGGTATACGAAGAAATCAGCGAGGAAAACGCCAAACTGAATACCGTGGCAGAGGAAAATCTTGCAGGAGTCCGCACCGTGCGGGCTTTTGCCAGAGAAAAGTTCGAAATCAAGAAATTCCTCTCCCACAACCGGCGCTACTATGAACTGAATATGAAGCAGTCCCGAATCTTCGTCAAATACCACCCGCTGTTCACCCTTGTCACGAAGCTGCTGCCCCTGACCGTGCTCCTTGCGGGAGGGGTCATGGTGATGCAGGGAGAGACCGCTTCCGGCGGTGTATTCACTCTCGGTTCACTGGGTGCCTTCGTGGAATACTCCAACAACATCGTATGGCCTATGGAAATGCTGGGCTGGCTCACCAACAGCTTTTCTTCCGCTGTGGCGTCCAATCGCAAGCTGAAGAAAATCTATGCGGAAACGCCCACCATCAAAGAGGAGGAAAACCCGAAGCAGCTGGAATGCGTGAAGGGTGAAATCGCCTTTGAACAGGTAAGCTTCCGAAGGGATAACACGGAAATTTTGAAGGATATCAATTTCCACATTGCTCCCGGCTCCACCTTGGGTGTCATGGGCGCCACAGGTTCCGGTAAAACTTCCATGGTGCAGCTGCTGCAAAGGCTGTACGACTGCACCGACGGGCGGATCCTCTTAGACGGCACGGATATCCGCAGATTGTCTCTGGGACAGCTGCGGGAAAGTATTTCCGTGGTGACTCAGGATGTATTTCTGTTCTCCGACACTATCTCCGACAATGTGCGTCTCGGAAAACAGGCTCTCACCGATTTCGAGCTGGTAAAGTCTGCTTCTCAGGCGGCGCAGGCATCGGAATTTATCGAAAAGCTGGAATCCGGTTATGACACCGTCATCGGAGAGCGGGGTGTGGGACTGTCCGGCGGTCAGAAGCAAAGGATCAGTATTGCCAGAGCTCTGGCAAAAAAGAATCCCATTTTGGTGATGGACGACTCCACCTCCGCTCTGGATATGGAGACGGAGGCAGCGATCCAAAAGACGTTAAACGATCTGCCGGATACTACCAAGATTATTATTGCCCACCGTGTCAGCGCCGTATGCCATGCGGACGAAATCCTGTTTTTGGAGGACGGCCGGATTGCCGAGCGCGGAACTCATGAAGAACTGTTGGCCAAAAAAGGGCTTTATTACGAAACATATCAATTACAGATGGGAGGTGCCATTTATGCCGATTAATTCTTTTAAAGAAGATGAGCGCACCGTGGAGCAGGGAAAAATGAAAACGCTGCTGCGGCTGTTCTCCTATCTTCTCGCTTATAAAAAGGAGATCCTTCTGGTTCTCTTCATAATGCTGTTCTGTGTAGGTGTGTCTCTGGCAAACCCGCTGTTTGTGGAAACCGCCATCGACACCTATATCAGTGCGGGAAATTTCCCGGGGCTGGTGAAGCTGATTCTGACTGCTCTTCTGCTGAATGTGGCAATGGTTTTGTTTACCAAGCTGCGGATGCACATAATGAACCGTGTGTGTAACAGCATTCTGATGACCATTCGTCAGGAACTGTACACCCACATTCAGACGCTGGACTTTCACTTTTTTGACAGCCGGCCTACGGGTAAGATACTCTCCCGCATTATCGGGGATATCAACTCTCTGAAAGATGTGCTGGGAAATTGTGTGACCACTCTGATCCCTGACTTTATCACCATCAGTGCCGTCATCGTTATCATGTTGACCAAAAGTCCGGCTCTTACGGCCGCCTCCCTGTGTACGCTGCCCCTTTTGGCGGCGGGCGTATGGTATATCCAGACACGCTCCCATAAGAGATGGCAGCTGTTCCGCAAAAAATCTTCCAATATGAACGCTTTCGTCCACGAGGATCTGTCCGGAATGCGCATTATACAGAGCTTCCATGCGGAACAGGAAACGGACGACACTTTTTACAGGCTCACGGAGGAACACAGGACAGCCTTTACCAGCGCCTGCCGCATCAACGACGCTATCGGCTCCGTTATTGACTTTTGTTGGGGAGTAAGCACCGCGGCGCTGTATTTTGCGGGAATCAAGATTCTGGGACCGGATCAGGTGTCCGTGGGAACGCTGCTGGCTTTTGGCAGCTATATCGGGATGTTCTGGCATCCCATCATGAACCTCAGCGACTTCTACAAACAGCTGATTACCAATCTGGCGGCGGCGGAACGTGTCTTTGAGGTTCTGGACACCCCTTCGGAGATTACCGACGAAAAGGCTGTGGGTGAGCTTTCCGATATCAAAGGGGAAGTGGTATTCGATCAAGTATCCTTCGCATACTCGGATGCTCCGGACATTACCGTGCTGGAAAATGTTTCTTTCCGCATCAAGCCCGGCGAGACCATCGCTTTGGTGGGACCCACCGGAGCCGGAAAAACAACCATTGTCAATTTAATCAGCAGGTTCTATAATGCTACTAAAGGACATGTGCTGATCGACGGCAAAGATGTTCAGGAAGTGACTTTGAACTCTCTCCGCTCCCAGATGGGTATTATGACACAGGATAATTTTCTCTTTACCGGAACGGTCATGGACAATATCCGTTACGGCAGGCTGGATGCCACGGACGAGGAATGTATTGCCGCGGCCAAGGCGGTCAGCGCCCACGATTTCATTATGAAGCTGGAAAAGGGATATGACACGGAACTCTCGGAGCGGGGCGGCGGTCTGTCCGTAGGCCAGAAGCAGCTTCTGGCCTTCGCCAGAACCTTTGTCTCCATGCCCGGTATCTTAATCTTGGATGAGGCAACTTCCAGCATTGATACCAAGACGGAAGTATTGGTGCAGAACGGAATTGAAGCTCTGTTGTCAGGGCGGACTTCTTTTGTCATTGCACACAGATTGTCTACGATTCAAAAGGCCGACAGGATTTTTGTCATTGACAGCAAGGGGATTCTGGAGGAGGGTTCCGCCAGAGAACTGATGCAGAAGAAAGGAGCTTACTACAAGCTTTATATGGCACAGTTTACACAGGCATCTCCGGGGACGGTGTAATTAATCTTCCTATGGTGAGTAACGATGAGCCTCATACACGGCAAGTGCCGCCAGAGGGCGTCACTCGCCGGAGTCTCCTCTCCACATCTCACTCATGCCGCCCC
Source organism: uncultured Acetatifactor sp. (assembly GCA_910589655.1). GTDB lineage: Bacteria > Bacillota > Clostridia > Lachnospirales > Lachnospiraceae > Acetatifactor. The sequence goes on from CAJUTJ010000058.1 coordinate 9,311, forward strand.
GACGCCTGTATCTTGCAAGCCTTTAAATAATTTATGTAGGCTCGGGATGTGTTGCTGCGGGCTTTGATAATTTGTAGTAGGTAAATTCTGTAATGGTTGGTCTGATGTGGCGGCTGGTAAATGCGGTGGGAAAATTATTAGGAAATGAGTTATGTTACTGAACGGACTGGGGCTTCTGATGCAGGGTGCTAAGTCAGGGAGGACGGAAATGATTTATTATAATGGGGATGATTTATTAATCCGTAATTTGGAGCAGACGGATATTCCGATGATTGCGAGTGAGGAAATCGCTCAGGGGTGGCATGATACTACGGAAAAGTATGAAATGCGATTTCGGCATCAGGCGGAGGGAAAAGGGGTTGCATTAGTTGCTGAGTATAAGGGAAATGTAGCCGGTTATATTAATGTATATTCTATTTCCGAATGCGGTCCGTTTGTCGATAAAGAGTATCCCGAAATTGTTGATTTTGGAGTTTTGGTGAAGTACCGCAGAAATGGGATTGGCAGCAAGTTGATGGATATCGCCGAGCGGATCGCCTCCGGCTATTCAGATGTGGTTTGTCTTGGGGTCGGGCTGCACAGCGGATATGGCAGCGCCCAGAGAATGTATGTGAAAAGAGGTTATGTTCCCGACGGCACAGGTGTCTGGTATGGAAAGGAAGCTTGCAAGCCCTATGCGGATTATTGCAATGATGATGATTTGATTCTGTATATGTCTAAAAAAATGTATGAAAGCAGTACTCTACCATGAATGAACAAAAGAACATTATCCGTCTCACACAGGCGGAAATAAAGCGTCTGGAAATATTGGAAAAAAGGTATAAAAACGCCGCCCGGGCAAGGTTTGAAGCCCGGACGGCTTATTATCATGCTATTACCGGAGGGCACTACACTTCCATCACCATTCGGGATCAGAAGACCCGCTGGGGAAGCTGCTCTTCCCGGGGCACATTGTCTTTTAATTACCGTCTGATCTTTGCACCGCCAAAGGTGTTGGATTATGTAGTGGTTCATGAGCTCTGTCATCTGACCCATATGAACCACTCCAAAGATTTCTGGAATATGGTTGCTTCCGTCATGCCCGACTACAAAGTATGCAAAAACTGGCTTAAAGAACACGGTCACGAACTGGCTATAGAGAATTACCTCCAAAAACGTGGTATTTCCGTCACACTCTGATCCTTTTCCCGGCATTATATTCTTCCGAAACTCCTGTCGTGCCGCTCCGGCGGCGGAGCTGGCTCCTCCGCTCTGCATCACCGCACGCAACGAAGCATCCGTCCTACACATTATAAAGCTTCTTCCCGAGACGGTTTCTGCCCCAAATCTCTAACGGTTCTCATCCACGAATATCTGTGCCCGGCTCTGAATAACATTCGCTACGTCTCTTGCGCTCTTCTGTCCGGTATAAAAAGCTCCCATCTCTTCATTGACAATGTTAAGCACATCTTCGTTATAGTAATATGCTCTGTCCACAGACAGGACAAAGTTTATAACTTGATCCAGCTGCTCCTGAGACAAGGGCGGCAAAGGAATCTCCTCTCCGTTAATATAGAAGGTATCCTCATACTCTATTTCATTTCCGTTCTCATCCCTATAAGTAGGCTTCTGCAGAGCTTTCTGTGACTGTTCCATAAATACCTGTTTATTTACGGCCATTCCCCACTCCAATTCCTTTTGGTATTCATCCGTGAGATAATAGCGGACAAATTCCCATGCTCCGTCAAGATTCGCGGATTTTGCAGAAAGCACAAAGGATTGGTTGGCACTGATATAAGAACCCTTTCCGCTCTCGGTGGGGAAACCGATATAGGTTACAGGTTCACCGAAGTTACCGTTCAATTGATAGTTGAGGTTGGACATATTCCCGATATACAACTGCATTAACAGCGTCCTGTTATCACGATACTGAGATTCGTAAGACGTCCAATAATTGTCGTTGCCGTACAAGGAATCCCAGTCAATCTCCTCCGGCAGAGTCTTGGCGTATTCCATCATATTGATAAAATTATCGCTGTTAAAGGAGCACTTTCCTGTTTTCACATCAATAAAATCATTGCCGCAGTACTGCATTGCCGTACTCATAAAACCATCTCTGCTTAATTCACCGATGGCTTGGGCGTCTTCACCCATAGATGCAACCACCTGCTTCATCTCCTCCAAGGTCCAGCTCGTCCGGTCTCCTACCAGAGATGTCTTGGCGATCATAGTGTTGACGCTAAAGTTCGGCACCACATAATATAAGGTTCCGTCCACGGAATATGCATCAAACACATTCTGCAAAAACTCCACTTGTGACAATTCCGGATCCTGCTCGATCAAGCTGCCGATATCGGCCACCAATCCCTTGGAAATATATGTTTCTACAGGCATGTTATCCGGAATCAGAATATCGGGCATACCGCCTGTAATGATATCGTTATTCAGCTGCGTATAACCGGCCTGATAATCATCGAAAGTATTATAAGAATTGTATTCCTTCAATACGATTCTGTAAGCATCGCTTTCTCGGTTAAACTCTACCACTCTCTGTCTTATGTCACTGCCTACCCAATTGCCGGCCAGCACTACCACCGCCTTGTCGGGAATATCCGCAGGATCTCTGTAGGTGAACAGCGCAGCCTTGATATCTTCTCCGTAATTTTCATTATAAATTCCGATAAAACTGTCTTGATTTAGTTCAATCAGGCCAAGGAAATTTGAAATATTTACATCGGAATTGACAAAATCCATTTTCTTTGTAACATTCTCGTCACCCTGATTATAGATATATATTCCGTCATTCATGGAAAATACCAAATCGCTTTCCATTCCTGTACTCATATTTCCATAGCCGTACATGCTGAAAGAAACAGGCATTTCTGCAGGTTCTCCCAAGGTATCCGTCTCAGGGTCATAAGATGCCATATAGCACTTTGTCCAGTCGTTTTCGTCCGAATATATGACAAGCATAGTACCGTCTTGCCGTGCCAATGCATACTGGCGGTAATTAAGCACTTGACCGGTTTCTTCCGACAGTTTCTCTCTCTCGGAGAGAGTCCCGTCGCTGCCCACATCCATTCGATACATATTATCGCCGTTCAGCAAAAGCTTTGCACTGCCGTCTTCGCCCGCAATGAGCGCACTGACATAGAGCCATTCCGCCCCTTCCTCGTCAGAGCGCAGCCCTTCCACCTCCGTCTCCCAGAGCCTGCTTCCGTCCGTGTCCCAACAGCAGACATAGGTGCGGTTTTCCCTTACGACTTGTTCCTGATTGGTGTAGTCTTCAAAGTTATAGAACTTAGTTCCGAAAATTTTCCCATCGAAAGATATCGTGAAATTGCCGAAGCTTGTGTTTTCCCAGATATCGGATATCTCTCCGTCTGAAGCTCCGGAATCCCCTTCGCTGCTGTCCTGAGCCGCCCCTTCTTCCGATGCTTCCTCCCCGTCGGAAGTATCCAGCTTAATGGTCTGGAGGTTGGATCCGTCCTCATTTACCACGATCAGATTTACATCCACAACGGCTTCATTCTTCGACCAGTCATTGGCCTCCACCACCACATATACTTTATCCTCTCGATATTCCACGGCATATACGTTCGTATAACCGTTTTCGGGGTCAACAAACTTAGGAAAATCAAACTCTTTCATCTGATAGACATTCTCCTTTGCCAGCTGCGCATTTGCAGAGCTGGTTCCCCGATTGCCGGAGCTGCCCATATTCCCGTTGCTTCCGTTCGTCCTGTCTCCACAGGCGCTGAGTCCTGCCGTCATAATGAGCGCAAGACCTACGGCCATTGACTTTCTTACCCACTTTCTCATAATCTCTCCTCCTATTCCGGTTCCCTATCCCCAGTACTCCATCCTGCCAAAATTAAACCTCGGATCTCCCTGTTTCTCGCCATTGCGTCGTTAAAATTTCCAGACAATGCTTGTGTTCGCCGTCGAAATTTCGTCTGGCACTGGCACAAACCATACAGCCCTAACATCCAATTTCTGACTGGGTAGAGCACTGGAACGTTCGACGAATAGTTGAACCAATCACGCAGAATGCCTTTCCGAGTCCTTCTATCTCTTCAAAGGAAATCTTCTATCTCTTCAAAGTCGTCTTCAAACGTTTTCCGCCTGCGCTTTTTTCTTCTCCGGAATCGTTTCCCGGAGGACTTCTCTTTCGGAAGGCTTTCCCCCGAAAAGGGTTCCCCGGTTCCCTTTTTCACCGCTCTTGCCGCCCTCAGGCGTTCTATCAGCCTTTCCAGCTTATCCTTGGCTTTCAGCCGCACATCCCGCAGCGTCCACCCTTTATGCCTCCACCAGATAATAAAGGCTATAAGGAGAAGTATGACAGGATACAAAAGAGTAAGCAGCTGCAGCAAGGTCAGTATCATCAAAATATCTTCGTACCCTCTCGCCATATTCTCCCAATACGGGTAGATGATTCCTTTTCCGTTCATGGAACGGACACCGAATTGTCCGATCAGTTTCAACCGGGACAGCAGTGAATAACGTGCGCTGTTCTCCACCACCTCCGTGGCATTCTCTTCCTTGCCCAGATTCTCCTTTACATGGTTATATGCAAAACCTGTAACGGGATCCGGCATCACGATCTCGTAATGATTGATGCCGTAACTGGTGCCCAGTGTTTCCAAAGTCTCCAGTGAAACATAGACCAGCGTGCCCTCCAGCCCCGCCGCCTCTGCCAGACGTCCCTCCGGCCGCTCCACCACTCCGGTTACGATATGAGGAATCCCCGAGATATATACGGTCATTCCGGCCACGTCATAGGATCCGAAAAGCTGCCATGCGGCATCTTTGTCAATGACACAATAATCCTGCATCAGGTCGTTTCCCGAAAAGTAAGCGCCGTTGATCAGCGTCAAGGGATGAAACAAAAAGAAGTCCCCGCCGATTCCTATGGCGTCCGCAGTAACGGAAGTCTTGTTGTTGGACAATGTAATCTTGCCGTCCGCGCTGTAAGCATCCGCCCACAGTCTGGCGCCGGGATTCTCCGACTCCTGCACCACGGAGGCCTCCGTCAGAGCACTGTCTATCCCGTGCTCAAACATCAAAATGGTATCCTCCGTGGTTTCGGAATCCGCGGCAAAGAAACAGCTTACCTGCGCCGCATCGTTCTCCTTGCTCCACCGCCTTGCCATCTGCTGGGTATCCTGCGCACCTATGATTTGATTTGTCGTAATAAGCAGGATCAGGAAAATCAGAAACGATAGCCCCCCGCTGATTCCCAACACAAGTTTTTTCATAGTCTGCCTCATTTCCAATCCTTAATTATTTTCAGCCAGCCTTACCAGCTTACCGGCTTCCACCGGCTTGGTAGAAGTGGTAATCACAGGGTCGTAACCGGTCAGCATTCCCGAGCTGACCGCAGACTGGTTGTCATCGCTGGCAAGAACCTCCACATCCACACGGGTGGCAACATAGCGGGTTCCCAGCGGGCTGGACTTGGATGTGACTACCAATATGAACTTACCATTGTTATCCTCACGGATGGCATTATTGGGTACTATATAATCGTAGTTAGCGCTCTTCTGTCCCACGGAAATATTCAGGGTCTGCCCCGCGGTAACCGCTCCCGTGACGTCAAAAGTGAGAAGCTTCTTCTGTCCGGGGTCTTTGGGGTCGGGTTTGATGCTTGCCAAAACCACTTCCACGTCATCAAATCTCCATGCATTGACCAGATCTGCCCTGTCTCCCACCGCCAGACGCTTTGCCTGCTCATTGGTGACGGAAAAGCTCATGGAAAAGCCCTTGCCCTCAGGCTGCATTACCGCCACGGGGGTGGCTGCAGAGGTAGTATTTCCTGCCACTACATTTAACGCCGTGATCGTACCGGAGATATCTGCGGTCACGGTAGCGCCGATAGACTTCTCAGTCAGTTCATCCACCTTCTCCTGTGCCTTGGTGATGGCTTCCATCTGCTCTCCCAGATTCAATCCCTGTCCCAGTGCACCGGTCATTTCCGTCAGCAAATCCGTCTTTTCTTTTAAAACTGCATTTGCATTTGCAAGCGCCTCATTTACGTTTGCCAGCTGCCGTTCCAAATCACTCTTGGTTATGGCTGACTCGTTTGTCATTGCATTCTGAGCTCTTGTGAGTTCCAAGGTCTTATTGTTTAAATCAATCTCAGCCGCGCTTAAAGCCGCCTCCGCATCCAAAATAGCCTTTTGGTTCTCTTCCAAAGCTCTTTGATAATTGGCGATCCGATTCATGGCATCTTCAACCACCGCCGGATCACCGCTGCTGACACTGAGCTGTGAGTAATATTCCATTTCTTTTTCCCACTGCTCTTTGTAACCCTTCAATGCATTTAAATGATTTTCTGCCGATGTCTTCGCAGCCTCAGCATTTTTTTGGTCGTTTTGCGCATTATTAACCCATTCCTGAAGGCCTCTTATATCCTCATCCCTGACTGCCATATTTTCTTTCCGGTTACTCAAAACATCCGCCTGTTCCTTCAAGTCATCCACCCGGTTTTGTGCATCCTTTACCACTTTCTGGGCATTTGTGAGCTGCTGTCTGTAGGTCGAAACAGATGTTCCGCTATTGCTGATCTGCAAAGCGGCGGCGGTAGTGGCATCCGACAGCAGCGCTTTCTCATACGCATTCCATGCCTGATCCAAAGCGTCCTGCGCCGTTTTCAGCTCTTCGCTCTCCTCATCCTCCAGATACAGGATCACATCGCCCTTCTCCACAAAGTCACCCACACGGACGGCCACACTGGCCACCTTACGGGACTCCTTCACCTCCACATTATAGGGGTCTCCGCTCTCCACCACTCCTGAACCACGGATCTTTGCCGTGACGGTTCCCGACTGCACATACTGAATCGCCACCTCCGGCAGAGAGTAGTTCATGATTGTGTTGGAGAAAAAGGTCAGCACCAGCATCACCGACAGGAAAATAATCGCCGCTGTTTTGACCCATTCTCTTTTTTTTCTTGCATTCTCGTCCATCGTATTCCTCTCCTCACAATGCTTTCCAGCGCTCCATCCGATTTTAACGACACAATGGCGCGAAGCAGGCTGCTCCAAGGTTCCATTTCCGGCCGGATGAAGTACTTAGTTATTTTCTGAATATTTTAAGCGATAGCATCGGCACATTAACCCTTTACACCGCCTTGATAAGTGATTCCGTCTACCAGATATTCTTCCCCATACAGGAAAATCAGCAGGCTGGGCACCATGTAGATGGTCGCTACGGCAAAAGCCAGACCGATCTCGCCCGCATTAATCTTGCTGAGGAACACGGATAACGGATGCGTCTCGCCGTCCGACAGCAGAATCAGCGGCTGCTCCACCATATTCCAGTAATCTATAAACACCAAAATCGCCGCCGAACAGATTGCGCCCTTACACAGCGGCATACATATCTTCCGGTAAATCTGCCACTCTCCGGCGCCGTCGATCTGCGCCGCCTCAATCACACTGTCGGGAATACGCCGCATAAACTTTGTCAAAAGGTACACAGCGAAGGGAGAAAAAATACCCGGCAGCCAGATAGCCCCATAAGTATCCAACAGATTTAAAAAATCACTGACCAGATAATTCGGCACCAGTGTTACCTGATAGGGCATCAGCATCAAAATAATATAGGCAAAGAAAATTATTGTCCTCAATTTCCCTTTATACCGCGCAAATCCGAAGGATGCAAAGGATGCCACCAGCAGCTGGAAAAATACGATGGGACCCACCAGAATCACGGAGTTCCAAAATTTCAGCAGATAATCCGGACTTTTGAAAAGCACCGTGGCATATTGGCTGAAAGATACCATATCGGGAATGAATTTCAGGTTGACCTTCTCCGAAATGTAAACCTTTCCGCCCGTTTCCGTGGTGGCAAACACGGAGCCGTAATTGGAAGAAATCTCCGAAGCCGCCATAAACGAATTTGTAATTGTCAATATAATCGGCATCAGGAACAGGATGGCAAAGGACGCCGCCACAAGAGTCGCCAAAGCAATCTTGGCCATGCGGATAATCTTCTTTTTCCTTGCCGCACCGCTTCCGGCCTTCCTGATTTTCTTTCCTCCGCCCTGTCTCTGCATTGCCATATTCTGTCCGCTCACCCTTCCACATCCTTTCCGAAACGGTCTTCCGCCACAAACAGAATGCCGATGATGACCACCATTACCAGTGACATCAGTATAGCCGCCGCCGACAATGTCTGATAGTCCAGCGATTTAAACTTATTGTTCATAAAATGCTGCAGCATGTAAATAGTATCATAGGGATAATCCCCCGTCAGCAGATAAACCTCCCGGAATACCTTAAACGAGTTAATCAGCGACATAATGGTCACAAAGAGTAACGTGGAGGACAGATACCTGATCTTTATATAGAAAAATGTCTGCAAGGGCGTAGCGCTCTCCAGCTTAGCCACTTCCAAAATATCCTTGGGTATGCTGGCCAGAGCCGCCATAAACAGAATCATATTATATCCTAAGTTCTTCCATAAAAACAAAATTACCACAACAACCTGTGCATATTCCGATTTCAGCCAGTCAATTTTAGCGATTCCGAATACTCCCAGCATATCATTAATTGCCCCGTTATAATGGAACAATACCTGCCAGATCAACACAATGGATGCCACAGGCACCATCATGGGGCTTAAAAGAAAGGTTCGAAACTGGCTCCGGAAAGGCAGCTCCGCCTCCAAGACAATGGCCATCAGCAAGGATAAAAGCACTGCCAGAGGCACCGCCACCGCCGAAAAGACAGTGGTATTATGTACTGCTTTGCGGAACGCCGAGTTTCCCACTATATTTACAAAATTTTCAAAAAACACAAAATTTCCGCTGATGGGATTATCAATCAGCGAATAATATATGACCACCATAAAGGGCAAAATAAAGAACATAAGAACGCCAAGAAAGCTAGGGGCTATAAACAGCCCCGAGCTTCTCTTTACCTTCTTTGTCCTCCTGCTTAATTTAGTACGTGTTTTCACTTTTACCTCAATCCTTTAAGTCTAATATTTATGGCGGCATCCGTGTACGGCTCACGATTATCTTTTCGGGATGCCGTCTTTTCCTGCGGAGCAAGAACAAAATGCGCCGAAGCTCCGGCCTGTAAATCTACACTGATCCGTTTTCAGAGAATCAGCTGTTCTCACTCACATAGATATTGATACGGCTCTGAATAATTGCCGCCGCTTCGTCCACGCTCTTCTGTCCGTGGAAATAAGGCGCCGCTTCCTCCGAAATAATTTTCAATATCTCATCACTGCTGCCGGCTACCGCTCTGGCATTCTCAATCAAATTCAAAATAATGTCCACTTCCTCTTGGGTAGGAATGCGGTAAGTGTAAGACCATCCGTCCTCGTATCCCACACCACCTCCGCCGCCCATGGGAATGGGATCACCGTTCTCGTCTTTGACGAGTTCACCGTTTTCATCGGTTAAATATTCTACCTCCACAGCCTCCTCAGCCATGGCGCTGAGACTCTTTCTGTTGTTAGGGAAGCCCCACCACTGCATACCGCCTCTGGTATTCTCATTCTCGTCTTCCACAGGAGTCAAAATGCCTTCGATAAACTGCCATGCCCCGTCCTTTTTGCTTGACTTAGAGGTGATGGCATAGCCTGTCGCCATAATCCCTGTACCGCTGCTTCCGTCGGTGGTAGGATAACCGATACATGCCACATCGCCGCCGAACATTTCCATGTAAAGCTGGATTTCGTTAAAATCATAAATGTAAGCTCTGTCCAGCAGGATCTCCCTGTTCTGGATTCTGGTAGGTGTAGACGCGCCGCCGTCCTCATACTGGTACTCATCCGGGAAACGGTTTACAAAGGCAAGCAGGCTTTTGAACTCCGGTGTATCAAAGCGGCACTCTCCCGTACTCCAATCTATAAAAGAGCTCTCATTGAACATCATACACAAGCTTAATATACTGTCCTTATCGGAATAGTCAAAAAGCTGTGCGTCCGGATATTCATCCGCATATGCAATCATCTCGTCTATAGTCCAACCCTCTTTGCCGCCAAGCTCGGAAGCGCTGCCTACTACGGTCTGAAGCTGGAAGTTGGCCGGAATGCTTACCAGCACGTCGTCATAAGTATAAGCCTCTATAATACTTTCCACAAAATCGTCTCTGTTCAAACTGCTGCTTTCCAGATAAGGATTTAGATCCTCAAATACCCCCTTTGCAGCCAGCCGCTGTATATTGACATTCCTTAAATCAATGATATCGGGGCAATTATTGGAGGTGATATCATTATTCATTCTTGTTACGGCATCATTATAGGCGGTCTCGCTATAGCTCATAATATCCATATAGGTTCGGATGCTGATCCTGTATTTGTCATTGCTCTTATTGAATTTTACCGCCGCCGACTGTAACTGGGAACTGCTGTACATCGCCCCGATCACAATGGTTTCTCTGGGTGCCACTTCGGAAGCGTTTGTCTTAGTCAGCAAAGCAATGCCGTTATCATTGTTCTCCCAGTCATTTATCACGGCCAGAATCCTGCCGTCCTCCAGCTGACCCATACAAGTGGCGTTGTTGCCGTTGATATCGCTGTCCAGCCAGTCAAACAGCTTCTCGCTTTTCTGGGACTGGAGATCATAACAGTAAACCGATGAACCGCTGCCTATCAGGAAATCATGATCCCTTCCTGCATAAAGGCCGTTCCCGTTGCCGCTTATAAATCCTTTATAGCTCTCTCCCACAGCCCGCTTGTCAAAGTCCACTGCTGCCAGTACATAACTGAGCTCTTCCGCAGTATTGTCATAGTAGCTGAAATACACTTTGCCGTCCTTGCCGCAGCCCAGACTGCTGATCCAGTTCTCACCGGTATCCACCGCGCCCTGGTAATTTCCCTCCGCATCCAGCAGCAGAATCTTGCTGTCCGCCGAAAGGTAAAGCCTGTTCTCTCCGTCCACTGCGATATACTGAATATATGTATTCTCCATATCCTGCGGCATATTCTCCGCCATGTCCTTGGCGAATATCTCTGTGCCGTCCGCCCCAAACTTGCACAACATTCTCTTCGGCTCCGTATAGCCCTCCGGTCCCGGCTCTCCGGAATAGTCATTGCAGATTGCATAGATACTGCCGTCCGACAGTATCGCATATTCGCCGAGACTTACCTCTTCACCCAGCTGAATGGGGATGACGGAGGAAGTTTTGTCCGTCAGGGAATACTTCACAATACTCTCACTGGACATCCCTGTAGCTTCGTCAAAGGAATAGCTCTCATAATAGAGAGAATCCCCCACATACTTCATATTGTAGTAGGACACATTTTCCTCTTGAATTTCCAGAAACTCCGGCACATAGACGAATTCCTTCACTTCAGTGCCGTTTCCTACATTATTTCCCTGCTCTCCGTTATTGCCTTGCGTATCACCGCAGGCGGCCAAAGACAACGTCATGGCAGAAGCAAGGACAAATGACATTATCTTTTTCAATTTCCTGCTTTTCATACTCTCCTTCTTTCCACGGCAGATGACAATCGCCGCACATCCGGCGGCTTCCCCCTCCTCTGCCGTACATATGTTAACAGACAATACATGTTTTCCCAACAGTGAAAGATAATCTTACCGCATAATCTTAAACCTGACGAAAACAAAAAATCAATGTGCAGTGTCTGCCTCTGCACATTGAGTATTATAGCATAGTATCTTATATTTGTGTCTTAAGATTTTATGAATTTCAATATAGGAATAGTTAATAATGCAAAGATTTAAAGCCGTTCCTGCTTCTTAGTATAATATTTTATACTGCCTACTTAATCCTGATATAGAGCTTCTTTAATTCCATCAGCCTTTTCCGGTGGCGAACCATGCTTCCCAAGTGATTATAGAACCAAAAGGACTGCACTAAGAGATTATTGGCCTTGCCGATTTTTTCCTTGGTGGTGCCCCGATAATACTCTCCTCCGCAAGTGCACATCGCCGCGCCTTTGTTCTGCAGCAGCCGTATCAAATCCGACTCACAGCTGATGTCCTCTTTAAATTCCGTGTAGCCGAGGCCGATACAGTCTCTCTTGTGGGCATCGCTGCCGCCGAATACGGGAAGTCCGTGCTCCGCCGCAATCTCCATGGCTCTGGCATTGCTTTCTTCGCTCTCGCAGGCATTGAACCCCTCCAGAAAGTCAAACTTGTCCATTACCGCCAGACGGCTGCGGAATTGTCTGGTATTGGTAATGCTTAAATATTTTTCACCACAGGGATGCGCAGGTCCTAAAATGCCTCCGTGCTTGTGTACAATATCAATCAAAAAATTTACCGGCAGCCCGCGAAGCTCCAATATTTTCAGCTTTACGCCTTCGGGCATGATAACCAGAATATGTCCTGCGTCAATGGTGTCGTATTCAATTCCTTTCAGTACCACAAAGTCCCGAAACCACTTGGCATCCGCAATTTTTTTCCACGCCCTGTAACCGTTGTAGGAGTTATGGTCGCTGACCAGCATCCCGTCATAACCTCTGTCTATCAAAGTTTGTATAAATTCTTCCACCGTTACCTTGCCGTCCAAAGACCCTTCCTTCGTATGGCAATGCATATCGAATTTCATTCTTATACCCCCTGTGCGCTTTAGCGTACATACCAATCAATAATTGCAAGTTTACTTTCAAACTTCCAGTCATGCCGACAAAGCCGGCACAAACAATCAACGAATCGATGCAAGTCTGGAAGAACGCTGCTCTTGCGTTCTTCCGCATAAAGATGAATATTAATACAGCTCTTTCCGACTTTCCGCCATACCGCTTCAACGGTTACCGTTCACTCCATGACCGGTAACACATACAAAGAAACCGCAAAACAGCGGTACATTTGTATAGTATACCACAACATATTTACTTTTCCTACTTCTATTTTTTTGATATAATGGAATTAATAATTTATCATTCGCATTTTGGAGGATTCTTATGCTTGTAATCCACTTGGCCGCACTGTTCGGGATTCTGTTGTCTGCCTGCTGTTATCGGGGATTTTCCCGCAGCGGAACACCTAACACGGAAAAAATCTTCGCTTCAAATCATATCCATATTTTTCTGTTTTTGCTATTATTTTCCGCACTGCTGCTGCGCCTTACGGCTGCTGCCCGGTTTCAGGGCTTCGGCTCCGATCTTGCCTGCTTTGCGGCATGGTCGGAGCGAATGCATACCGTGGGGGCTTCCGGCTTCTATTCTTCGGAAATCTTTACCGATTATCCGCCGGGGTATATGTATGTACTGGGATTCATCGGATGGCTGCGCTCCGCGTGGGACATCCCTTACTACTCCGTTCTTCATCTGGTACTTTTAAAACTGCCCGCCGTCATCTGCGACTTGGTATGCGGCTGGCTCCTGTATCACGAAGCCTCCAAAAAATATTCCCGGAGCCGGGGGCTGTTTCTGTGCGGCGCGTATCTTTTCCATCCCGTTATCCTTTTAAACTCCGCCGTCTGGGGGCAGGTGGACTCCGTTTTCACACTGACTCTTGTGTTGATGTGTCTGGCTCTGGTAAAAGGGCGTCTGCCCTTTGCTTACCTTTCTTTCTGTATGGGTGTTCTGCTGAAACCGCAAATGCTGATATTCTCTCCGGTTCTCCTTGCCGGAGTATTGGATCAGGTGCTCCTGAAAGAATTCGGTCTGCGCAGACTGCTGAAAAATATGCTTTGGGCCATGCTTTCCCTTGCCGCCCTTTTATGCCTTTGTCTTCCTTTCGGCTTGGAAAATGTATGGAAACAATATTTTTCCACCGTGGCTTCCTATCCATATGCCGCAGTCAACGCCTGCAATCTATGGGGAATGCTGGGCTTAAACTGGGTCAGCCAAAATAATACTTTTCTGGGCATTCCCTATAAGCTTTACGGATACTTTTTCATTCTGTTGATTGTGGCCGCCGTATTGGCAATCAGTCTGCGCCGCCGGAACAATCGGGAAAAGTATCCCTTTCTCGGCGCCGTTTTGATTCTGATGCTGTTTGTTTTTTCCGTGCGGATGCACGAACGGTATCTGTATCCCGGACTGCTCCTGCTTCTCTTTGCTTTTATTTACAGACCCGTAAAAGCTGTCTGGATCTCTTACGGCTGCTTTTCGGTTCTGCACTTTTACAATACGGCCTATGTATTGTTTTTCTATGATCCTTCCCGTTATGACCCAAAAGCGCCCTTTCTCCTGCTTGTCTCTCTGGGAATGGTGCTGTCGGCTTTTGCACTGCTGTGCTTCGCGATACCGCAATATTTTGCCTCACCGGAAGGAAAAGAGGGGACAAGCATCCCTCGACAGGAGCCTGCCTTGCGGCAGAAAACCGCTATAGAAAAAAAGGACTCCGGCCATGCCCCTGTCCCGTCCGGAAAATCTACTCCTTTCCGCAAGGCTGACTGGATCTGTATGGCGCTCATCACCCTTGTGTACGGCTGCTTTGCCCTGTATGATTTGGGAGATACGGCCGTACCGGAAAGCCGTTATGACATGGCATACGGCGAAACCGTAACCGTAAACTTCGACTCCTCCGATCCTGACAGGAAAGTTCACACCATTGCCTATTATATGGCTCCCCAGCATAACCGCAATTTCACGATTGAAACAAAAGGACATCCGGAGGAAGAATGGTCGGGCACACAGGCGGCCCTCTTCTCCGATGTTTTCACATGGCAGGAAATCCCTTTGGATACACCCGCCGCTTATATCCGGTTAAGGCTTACGGACAATTCCGCCTCTCTGCTGGAGCTGGTCTTTCTGGATCGGGAGGGTAATGTGCTGCTCCCGGCCAACGCTTCCCGGTATCCCGGATTATTTGACGAGCAGACTCTGTACCCTGCCCGCAGCAGCTTCCGGAACGGTATGTATTTTGATGAAATCTATCACGGGCGGACCGCCTATGAGTTCCTGAACGGTCTTGTGACCTATGAAACCACTCATCCTCCTCTGGGAAAGGTCTTGATTGCCGCGGGTGTGGCATTGTTTGGCATGAATCCTTTCGGCTGGCGCATTACAGGCACTGTTCTCGGCATAATAATGGTTCCTGTAATGTATCTTTTCGGGAAACGGCTGACGGAAAACACTCCCGCCGCCTTTCTCACCTGTGTCCTTTTTACCTTTGACTTTATGCACTTTACCCAGACAAGAATCGCCACCATAGACGTGTATATCACATTTTTTGTCCTATTGATGTATTTCTTTTTATACCGTTATTGTCAAATCGGCTTTTATGATACCCCTCTCTCCAAGACATTTCTTCCTCTGGGAGCCTGCGGGATCTGTATGGGGCTGGGCATTGCCTGTAAATGGACGGGAGTCTATGCAGGCATGGGTCTGGCTGTTCTTTTTTTCGCCTCCCTGTACCGCAGATATCGGGAATACTGCTATGCTAAGGCAGCCCCCACTGCCGAGAGCGGCGGCATAAAACACTCCCACATTCTCCGGGTCTTTTTCCCCTATACGTTGAAAACGCTGGGGTTTTGTATCCTTTTTTTCGTGGGGATACCGGCGCTCATTTATCTGCTGTCCTACCTGCCCTTTGTAAATGCTTCCGGAGACGGACTGTTTACCCGAATGCTGCACAATCAAACCGATATGTATCGGTATCACAGCACATTGGATGCCTCCCACCCTTATTCTTCCTTCTGGTATGAATGGCCCATAATAAAACGCCCCGTCTGGTACTATTCCTCCATTGTCAGCGGTTCCTATGGTCAGGGCGGACTCAGGGAAGGGATCAGTGCATTCGGTAATCCTCTTGTGTGGTGGCTGGGCATTCCCGCTTTCTTTTATATGTTATACCTCTGGGCAAAGAAAAAAGACAGGACTGCCGCTTTCCTGATTATTGGTTACTTAGCGCAGTATCTGCCTTGGTTCTTCGTAACGCGTATCACCTTCATCTACCACTATTTTCCCGGTACGGTATTTGTGGCGCTGATCGTCGCGTATAGTGTTCTGCAGTTAAAAAAAATACTTTCGGCCGGAAATTTCCTTCTGCTGACCGTTATCTATGGCGCCGCCGTCTTCGGTCTTTTTCTTTTATTTTACCCTGTGCTGTCCGGTCAGGCAGTGGATGCTTCCTTTGTAGAGCATTGGCTCCGGTGGTTTGACGGCTGGGTGCTGACGGCTCCGTAACCGGTATCGTATCCTCATTTCTCTTTAGGCATACTGCCAAGGCAATTCAGGCAATTGGCTGCATTCCTTGGCATTGGCTGCCGTGAATCGGATTCTCTTTGTAACGGTTCAATGACCTGTCTGAACTGTCACTTCTCTTTAATCCGGCGCATGATACTTTCCTGCCCTTTTCAATGCACGTTCGATTCTGTTGTGAAGATCCTGAGAGTCAAAGGGCTTTATCACATAATCCATGATACCCAGCTTTGAACCCTCGATGACCGTGTCTTTATCTTTTTTAGAGGTAAGCATAATCACGGGAATAGACGATCCGTTTTTCAGATTACGGATTTTGCGTAAGGTTTCCAGACCGTCCATCACTGCCATCTGTATATCTAACAGCACCAAATCCGGCTGCTCTCTGCTCAGAAACCGAACGGCTCTGGCGCCTGAATTCACGGTGATTACCTCATATTTTGATTTCAATTCCTGTTCAATCGTGGCAAGATTGATAATATTGTCATCAACTGCCAAAATACGCATCCTGCTCTCCATCTCTA
Organism: uncultured Acetatifactor sp.; assembly: GCA_910589655.1. Classification (GTDB taxonomy): domain Bacteria; phylum Bacillota; class Clostridia; order Lachnospirales; family Lachnospiraceae; genus Acetatifactor. The sequence continues at coordinate 25,894 of CAJUTJ010000058.1, forward strand.
TATCTCCTCCTTCTCAAGCCAATCCAGCAGTTCTCCCAACAGCTTCTCCACGGCATCATCCTCATACATTTTCAGTAATTCCTGAGCTTCCTTCAGCTTTGCCTCCACACCGCTGTCAAGATTATACTTTAACAATTCTTCCACTCTGCGGGCGCATTCTTTCGAACGGAAATTTTCCACGCTGTCCAATGCCTTTCCGATTTCCCTGAGAAGCGCATTATGGTCTAAGCTGGCGCCCATATCCTGATTTTCCACACGGGTCACATTATTCCTGACATTCAGGTACTTGTTAATCTCGGAAACCTGTCTGTCATAACAAGACAGTAATTCCTCAAAATGTTTCCACACAAATCCGGTATCCCCGCGGTTCACGGCTTTCTCATGTTCTCTGGCCTGAGCGGACAGTTCCATGGCGCCTATATTGGCCGATGCACTTTTCAGCCCGTGTACCTCAATCCCGTAATCGGTATAATTCTCTTTTTCCAGAAGCTCTCTCAAAAAGGTTATTTTGCGCTTTCCGTCCATGCAATACAGTTGAAGCAGTTCCAAGAACTCTTCCGCCGTACCGGTGTGATGCTTCATGGCCTCTTTGATATTGATTCCGTCAATGACAATGTCCTCATATCCGATCTCAGGCTTCAGCACCGCCTCCTTGTCCTCCGGTTTCCGCATCTTCTTATATGCGCTGGGAATCCATTTTGACAGAACCTCGTTCAGCTGCTTTCTGTCGAGAGGTTTCGCTATAAAATCCTGAAAGCCGTTTTTTAAAAACATTTCTTTGACACCGCCCATGGCATTTGCAGTCAAGGCAATGATCACCGGCGCCCTACCGTTGGCCCCGCATTCGGTTCTAATGATCCGTGCCGCTTCCACACCGTCCATTTCCGGCATCATGTGATCCATAAATATCAAATTAAATTTATGATTCTTGACAAGCTCGATTGCCTCCCTGCCGCTCTCCGCTCCGGTCAGCTCAAACTCATACTTTTTCAGAAAGCCCATGGCAACTCTTCTGTTGATAATGTTATCGTCCACCACTAACACCTTATAGTTGCTGACCACAAAGGTTTCCACCTGTTCCGATGTCTTTGGCAGCACATCCGGCATTTCCGCAAGAGTCCGGGTATCCACTATTCTCTGGGGGATGGTCACGGTAAAGGTGGTGCCCTCCCCGTAAATGCTCTCCACTTCAATCGTACCCTTCATCATCTCCACCAGCCTCCGGGTGATGGATAAGCCCAGTCCGGTTCCCTCCACTCCTCTGTTTCTCTTGGAATCGACCTGTCTAAAGTCCTCAAATATTTTCTGTAAATCTTCCGGCTTAATGCCCACGCCGGTGTCCTGTATTTTCAAAACCAGATTTACGGTATTTCTCTTCTCCGTGGGCAGCCCGCCTACCGAAACTTTCACAAATCCTTTCTTGGTAAACTTTACCGCATTATTTAATATATTAATTAAAATCTGCTTAATTCTTCCGTCGTCACCATGAAGCTGACAGGGAAGGCTTCTGTCATATTCGCATTCCAGCAACAGTTTCCGCTGTGCCGCCGCCACATCCATCATACTTACCACATCATCCACCATGGTTTTCAGATAATAATTGACCGGCACAAGTTCCATCTTCCCCGCTTCCACTTTGGACAGATCCAGAATATCATTGATCAGCGCCAGAAGACTCTTAGAAGCCGACTGGATATCGGCTGCATAGCTGTACACTTTCCGCCCCCGGCTCTCCTCCATAATGATATCGCTCAGACCCATGATTGCGTTCATGGGAGTCCTGATCTCATGCGACATATTGGCAAGGAATTCGCTTTTTGCCGTGTTCGCCCTCTCGGCCTGCTCACTGACACACTTGATTTCCTCCAAATAATTTCTGGTTTCCGTAACATCCAGAATCAAGACCACATAGCCCTGAAGCTTTCCTTTGGATCCCATGATACACCGCACATGACTCTCATAATAACGATTGTTCAGGCTGAACTCACTCTTGGAATCTTCATTTAAAATATCCTCCGGAAAATCCTCCATATCCTTTATACTGTCGCCCATGGTCTGAAAGCTCAATTCCGTAAACACTTCTGCCGCCGCGGGATTATAACTGACAATCCTCTTTTTATCGTCCACCATGATCACGCCGTCGTCCATAGCCCTCAAAACCATTTCCGCCGCCATACGTCCGAAATCATAATTTCTGCCGCTCCAGATCAACAGCACTACCACGGATAACATAATGCCCAATGCAATAGGGGTAAAATCGAACTCCACAATATATTTTGACGTATAGGACCACAATGCCGCCACCGGAAGAATTGAAAACAAAAAGAAAACTTTATACCGTCTGCCCAGCATCTTATTGGGTTTGTTTATCATGGCATGTGTCAAAGCATAAACCGATAAGCCATAGGGAACGACACAGGAAAAAATCGCGAACAGCATAAATCCGGGGCCATAGCTCAGCTCCAGATGAGCGTGGGGTACCCCATCGGCAATCCATTCAATCTTTCTGTAAAAAAAGGTATGATAGTCACAAGTAAACACGGAAATCAGTACAAAGACATTTATGTAAGATATGATTCTCAGCAGGCGCTCCGGTTCTCGTTCATAGCAATAATTGAAAATGAACTTGCAGTAGAGCAGCGCTATAAAGGTCGAGCCAAGGTATTCTATTTTAGCAGCCACAACCGCCGCCTCCATGGTCTTTGCCGTTAGTTCAAATAAATATGCCGTATTCTGTATCAGAGAACCTCCGATAAACAAAGTCATCAATTTCTGCTCTTTGGAACCCTCTCCTCCGGTCAGCAAGCCTAATACTCCAAAAAGCAAACATATACCGACAATCTGAATCACAAGGAATAAATAGAACACGCTGCTGCCTCCTATCTGTACCGATACATACTTAAATATATGATACCAATTCCTTCTTCCTTTGTCTACAGAAACAATAGAATCCTCGCGAAGCGAGGATTCTATTGTCATGAATTAAAAATCCCACAGCTACCATAGGATAGTTGTGGGAGAAAATCATTAGCCCAACTGTGCAGCAACCTCAGCCGCAAAATCTTCATTCTTCTTTTCCAGTCCCTCACCGGTTTCAAAGCGGACAAATTTCCGAATGCTCAACTCGGTGTTGTTCTCCTTAGCAACCTGTGCAAGATACTGAGAAACTGTCTGCTTGCCGTCCTCCGCCTTTACATATACCTGCTCCAGAAGGCAAACTTCCTTTAATTCTTTGTTCAAACGACCGTTGACAGCGCCCTCGATTACCTTTTCAGGCTTTCCTTCCATCTTGGGATCCTGAGCGATCTGTGCTGCAATAATCTCTTTCTCATGCGCCTTAAATTCCTCGGACACATCGGAAGTAGCAACATATTTGGGATTCAGTGCCGCAACCTGCATAGCAAGGTTGGTCAGGGCTTCCTTCACCGCGTCATTGACAACAGCTGTTTTCGCTTCCACAATGACACCGATTCTTCCGCCGCCGTGTACATAAGAAACTACACAGCCCTCGGCAGCTTCCACCTTCTCAAATCTTCTGATGCTCAGCTTTTCACCGATCACGGCAATCTTATCCACCAGAACTTCCTTCACGGTCTTTGAGCTGTCTTCAGCCCACTTTTCATCCATAAATGCATCCATATCCGAAGCTTCGGAATTAACTGCCTGCTCCGCAACAGCCTCAACAAACTGCTGGAAAATCTCATTCTTTGCCACGAAATCCGTCTCGGAATTCACTTCCACAACTGCCGCAACGGTATCACCTTTCGTTGCAATACGGCAGATACCCTCCGCTGCAATTCTGCCTTCCTTCTTTACCGCCTTAGCCTGACCGTTCTTTCTCAGAACCTCAACGGCTTCTTCCATATTTCCATTGGTCTCATTCAGAGCCTTCTTACAATCCATCATACCGGCTCCGGTCTGCTCACGCAGTTCCTTCACCATAGCTGCAGTAACTTCTGCCATTTCTATTTCCTCCATTTATCCTATCATTTATTCTTCGGCTGCTACTTCTTCGATATCTTCCGCCTTGGTCTCCACATCTTCCTGTCCATAGACAGCTTCTCCCTGATTTGCTTCAATAACGGCATCGGCCATCTTAGCCACAATCAGCTTTACGGCTCTGATTGCATCATCGTTTCCGGGAATAATGTAATCCAACTCCTCGGGATCACAGTTGGTATCACCGATACCGATCAAAGTGATGCCCAGAGAGTGTGCCTCCTGAACACAGATTCTCTCCTTCTTAGGATCTACTACAAAAATAGCGTCGGGAACTCTGGTCATATTCTTGATGCCGCCCAGATTCTTCTCCAGCTTCTCCCACTCCTTCTTAAGCTGGATCACTTCCTTCTTGGGCAGAACATCAAAGGTTCCGTCCTCGGACATCTTCTCGATAGCATGAAGTCTGTCAATACGGGACTGAATCGTCTTAAAGTTAGTGAGCATACCGCCCAGCCATCTCTCATTTACATAGTACATACCGCAGCGCTCTGCTTCGGTCTTAACTGCGTCCTGTGCCTGCTTCTTGGTTCCTACAAAGAGGATGGTGCCGCCCTGTGCCGCAATCTCGGAAACCGCTCTGTAAGCCTCATCCACTTTACCTACAGATTTCTGCAGGTCAATAATGTGAATGCCGTTTCTCTCCGTGAAGATATAAGGAGCCATTTTAGGGTTCCATCTTCTGGTCTGATGTCCGAAATGCACACCTGCTTCAAGTAATTGTTTCATAGAAATAACGCTCATGTTTCTACCTCCGTTTGGTTGAATTCTTCCGCTCTGCCTTTCGGAAATCACGATATTTCCGTATCGGATATGCGTTAATACCCGAATATCTCCGGCAACTACTCTGCATCCGCAAAGCACCATCGCCAAATCGGCACGCGTGTTTTTTAGTCACAACGAAGTTATTTTAACATAATAAAACCCCTCTTGCAAGGGGTTTTACCTGCTTCTTGTTATTATTTTTGCAATTTCTTCCTGTGTGGAATCCAGCGGAATCTCGTAAGTGCCCGTGCTGATCCTTCTCGAGTATCCATTGTCCACCAGATACCGGTCAAAATCCGATGCATCCTCCACCAGTCCGGCTTCCATAAGCGCTTTGCTCACCGTGTAGGAGCTCTCTCCGGATGTGATTATAATTTCAACACTCCCCTCCGGCGTTACGGTAGGCTTCGGCGTTACCATGATTATGGGACCCGAGGGCGCAATGGTAGGTCTGGGTGTCGATATCGGCAGTATCGGACTTGCCGTCGGCGCCGCAGAAGAATCTGATGCCGAATCCGGCTCCTCTTCCGGTTCCGGACTCTCCGCCGGCAATGATGCATCTTCCGAGGGCATCCCGGATCCCTGTGCGCCTTGAATATCCGCCAATGTGCGGGAATCCCCCTCCACCATGCCCAGTTCCATCGCTTTTGCTCTAATTTCCGCATCAGACAGGGGCTGACCATCCTTTAACGCCATCCCCATCAGAAGGGATGTAACGATCATGCCGATACCCAGCCCCCGCAAATAATATCTTAATTTCACTTTGTTTCACTCCGATTTTTGTACAAATCAATTACCAGCTTCACTTCACCCACACCTAAGTTCAGTTCTTTGGCAATCTCAACATTCGATTTGCCGTATGTGTAAAGCTCCAGAATCTTATCGTTACAATTTTGCACTTGTTCCTCTGCATCCGGTGTATAACCGACTACATCGGCAAGTATTTTCAATTCCTCCACGGCCTCCGGAGACAGCACCGAAAGAGCAGAAGTCTCCGAAACGGATGACTGCACTGCTGTGGGTAAATATGCCCCATCCGCTGCCGAAACTGCCGCGGGCACATAAACCGTTTCCACCGCCGACGAAGCCATGGGCACGAAAGAGTCCTCCACTGTTTTAGATCTGGCCGGAACCGCAGTCTCCGGAACAAACCGCTGAAAAGAATTCATCATCTCTTCTGCTTCTCTTTTTGTCTCCGCCGCTTCTTTCACGGTTCGATTCACTTCCGACACCATGTTTTTCAAACTCGTGTGCTTATTGTTCAGCATATCATAAAGGAACATGACTTCCTCATGATTTTTGTGAATTTCTGCCAAAACAGTGTCTGAATACTCATTCACCGCCATAATCTTTTCATTGGAAAGCCGCTCCAAGGAACGTTCCGTCTTCTCTATGGAATAGGTAACTGCCTCTTCCACAACTTCATCCACATGTCCTCTGACCGCCGCAAGCTCATCGGACACCATAGCCTTGATTTCTTCCTTCACAAGGCCTTTGGTTTCCCCGCTGCTCTCCCCCTTTTTTGAGGGAATGAAGAAGCTCAGTATAAAGATCACTCCTCCCGCCGCCAGTAAGACGATTTCCATTATATCCATCTCAAAAATCCGTCCTCTATATCTTCATGTCAAAGCCGCCTCTGCCCTTAACCACCACACGGTCCTGAGTCTTGGCACCCTTGCGGCGTCTTCCGCCGTCACCATAGTATTCCCCGTTCCCCTTCTCTTTAGCATCCGGATTCTTCTGATGCCATTCAGGGTCATCACTGCTGTGTACCTCACGAATGCGCTGCTCAGTTGTCTTTTGAATATCCTGACTGATATTAGTCTGTGCAACCATTCCTTTATTATCCTCATTGTGTTTAATACTGGAATAATCCTGCGCTCTGGATATAGTTGTCAAATCAATAGCTCCAAGTGCCATGCTTACACCTCCTTATCTGCCGGCACGGACATTTACCCCAAATCCGAACATTCTTTTCTTCCGGACTTCCGGTCATGCCGCCCCGGCAGCACAAACAATATACATTTGCCGACAGCAGTATTATAAGGGTTTCATCGTAATCTCGCCCCGTTCTCTCAAAAATTTACAATAATGGTAACTGGTCTGAAGGGTCTTGGAAATATCACCTATGATAATAGTGGTGCTGGGATAAATTTCATCGTTCACAACAATCTCCGACAATTTTTGAATCTCCATCATGGTACGCATCTTATCCATTCTGGCATTCATCTGCTCCATCTCGGCTGTCTTATCCTCCACCAGCTTCATAACACTCTTCATATATTTGAGCTGGCTTTCGTTAAACTGAATTCCCTTTTTCAGCTTTTCCTTAAAGGTCTCAAGAATCACTTCCGCATTCTTGATGGTCTTAACCTGATCCGCAACCAGCTTCTGCATACGGCTGTACTGTGTCTTAATTAAAGGATTGACACCCACCTCCAAAATAGTAGAAGCCCCCATGCCTGTACCTATCGTTTTTGCCGTCACTCTCTGTCCGGCCTGTACATATCCTCCTACAATAATACCTTTTCTGCCTTCCACCTTTACTTCCGTGCCCGCCGAAATTCTGCTGTGAAGAATTGCCTCGGACTCCACATAGCCGCCGGCCACCACTCTGACATTCTCCAAAAATTTTGCCATGACATCTCCTCCGGCTTTTAAGTATCCCTTGGACATACCATTCATACCTTTTGCGATAATAATATTGCCTCCGGCTACAATTTTTGCATCCTCCACCAAGCCGCTGACTATAACGTTGCCTCCGGCCTTGACTTCGAAATTTGCCATGACGTCGCCGTTGATCTGTATGCTTCCCTCGAAGTCAAGATTTCCTGTGGTGGAATCCACATTTTTAACTTCAAAGACATCGGAGACGAAAACTTTGTCGTCAACCAGCGTAACATGCCCGTCAACCGCTGACCGGATAGAAAGCTTATCCTCCGACAGTTCAATATTTCTTCCGAATTTGAGAGTTTCACGCTTGACCTCTTTCGGGCTGATGGTTTTTCCGTGGACGTCAAACCCCGGTTCCCCTCTGTCCTCCGGTGTAATCGTGGCCAGCAAATCACCTTTTCTGCATTGGTTAATCATACTCAGGTTAAAATAATCCACGCTGCCGTCCTCCCTCTGAGAAGGAGGTCTGTGTTTATCCGTATTAAAATTGTATTGAATAACGGCATCCGTGCCGTGTCTGGGTTCTTTCCCCTTCGCCACCATTAAATCCGTGCAATAGATTCCGGGGGACTGAAAATGATCCTGAAGCACATCCATGCGAAGACCATGGGTAATATTGCTGTAACGCAGATCCTTCAGGAACTCATCAAATGTAATCCTCTTCCCCGTATCGGAAGCAGGAATAAAACGCACATATACAATCATATCATCATCACTGACATCGAGATGATATGTCTCGGGATAGGAGGGACATTGATCCGAGCCCAGATGATAGACAGAGTCTTCCGCCTCTTCGTCCATAAGCAGCATTTCAATCCGCTTTCTGTCATAGCCTACACCCAAACCATCCAAATACTCCAGCAGTTCTCCTATTCTTATGGCTTCTCCGCCATCTTTAGGCTGGACCAATTTGACACCATATCCGTTTTGTTCATTGACCAGTTTAAAGTATCCATTCTGCATGTGATATCTCCCTATCAGTTATCCGTAAGAATTCCCATGTAACTGCCCATCTTGGTTTTCATTTTTTGTAATGCTCTGGTATGGAGCTGTGAAATTCTGGACTCAGATACCTCCAGAATATTGCTGATTTCTTTTAAAGTCAATTCTTCGTAATAATAAAAGGTAATGACCTTCTGCTCCTTTTCCGTCAGAAGCTGAAGTGCCTCCCCCAGCATCTTGGTAAGTTCTTCCCTCTCTATTTTCTCTTCCGGCGCTTCAAATCTGGAAGTAGTCTGCCTGCTGTAATCTTGAGCCACATCACTGCCTTGCTCCATATATTCATTCAGGGAAACAACTCCCGTTACTTTCATCTGAGACTGCCAATCCATGTATTCTTCATCGGATATACCAAGTTTTTCCGCAATCTCCTCATCCGAAGCATTGTGGCCCGTCTCTTGCTCGATCTCTCTGATTACCGTCTCTATTTTTTTCTGTTTCTGCCTGATTGTTCTGGGGATCCAATCCATCTTTCTGATTTGATCCAGAATGGCTCCCCTGATCCTCAGGCTGGCATATGTTTCAAATTTTACTTCTTTAAAGCAGTCAAATTTGTCAATGGCATCTATCAAACCAAAAATGCCATAGCTGACCAAATCCTCATATTCCACATTATATCCCAAGTACATACTGAGCCGTCCGGCAACAATCTTCACAAGGGGAGCATATTCCAATATGATCTTCTCTCTGGCATCCGCAGATTTTGTCTTTGAATATTCTTCTAGCAGTTTTTTTCTACCTGCTTCATCCATGGGATCGCTTCTCCTTCTTTCTGTCAATTGCCATACTATGACTCTCTATCTGTCTCTTCTGTGTTCTCTTCTGCTTTCTGCTCTCCGGTATCTGATTCAGAATCATTCCCGTTTTCTTCGTTCTCTTTCTTTTCCCTCTCTTCCTTCTCTTGATTCTGTTTTTCAAAGAAGTCCAGCGTCCACTTCAAAATGTTCCCAAACAGATAAAAGAGAAGTAAGATAAAGAAAAGAGAAACCAGCCTTATCACCATGGAATAATCCATGACATATGTAATGATACATGTCACTGCTCCCGCTGTCAGCATCAACAAGAGAGGTAAATTTTTTCTGTTCATAATTATATCCCCAGTGCGCTTTAGCGCACATACCGATCAATATTTGAAAGCTTACTTCCAAATATTATCCTTTATTAAATTTTATACTCCGGTTTTCCTACCGCCCTGATAATATAATCCCCTGTTTCAGGATAAAAAATTACTGTCCTTCCAAAGTTCTTGCCGGTGTCCTCCGCCAAAATAGGAATCTTTAATTGACTTAATTTTGCTTTCGTTGCCTCCACATTACGGTCGCCTACCTGACCGAAAGAACTCGTACCGTGAAAATTAAACATATTGGCGCCGCCGGCGATTTTCGCCACCATACGCTCCCTCTTCGCGCCCAGTCTCTCCATTTGTTTCACCAATTCGGCGATTCCTGTATCCGCAAATTTAGCTATATTCATCTGGCTGCTCTTAATCGCATTGCTGTCCGGCAGCATGACATGCGCCAAACCGCCGATTTTGTTTACAGGATCCCGAATTGCAATTCCAACACAAGACCCAAGTCCCAGAGTCGTTATCCCATTGGGGCTGACACAGGTCTTGAGGTCCGCCATTCCCACTTTGATTATCTCACTCATCTGTGTTTCCTTCTCCGCCTTATTTCATTGTGCTGTCTGTTCTAGATTAAAGGTATTCCCAAAGCGCCCAAAATCTTAGAATAAGATTCCAGATCGGGAATCAGGATAAAGTAACCGTCCAATTCAATCTCATCATAAAATTGAGACTGAATCAGCAGAATATTATCGCCGAAAATGCCGAATTGTATTGCCGGCACACTCAAAATAGCGCCTGCCATATCCACCGTCAAAGCCGGCGGAGTGGGAATTATCTTTAAATTTGTAAGCGTAGAAAGGGAGTTAAGATATGCTCCCGTTATAATATTGCCTATCTCCTTCATTGCGGAAAGCCCCATTTCCTCAAATTCGGAACCGGGAGGCAGCATCCCCATTGTGATCTTTTGAATCAAATGCCGCGCACTTTCCTCCTCAACCATAAACATCATACTTCCGGTGATATCTCCGTCCACACCCAAGAACACACCCACCATGATCTGTTCTTCGCCGCCCATCATATCACCCACCTCTGAAAATTCCAGAAGCCTGACTTGAGGTACTTTCATATCCACTTTACATTGCAGCATCTGAGAAAGTGCAGTCATTGCATTGCCGGCACCGATATTCCCCAGTTCCTTGAGAACGTCATAATAATTCTCAGTAACCTGCTCTAAGCTCATTTCACTCATGGATGTATCTCCTTTTTATTTACTAATTCTCCTCCAGACTGATTGCAGCCAAGTCAAAGATAGAAATCAGTTCTCCGTTATGCTTGCCTACGGCATTGATCAGACTTCCTTTCTCAGCCGTAATATCGCTGGAAATTTTCTCGATATCCGTCTCGTAGAGTGTTACCACTTCCTTTACCTCATCGACAATGAAGCCCACGTTACCCTCTTCCTCCAGCTTGACGATCAGAATACGGGTGGCTTTGGTAATCACGTCATCCGCCAGACCCATTTTCAGACGGATGCTGAGTACGGGAATTACCTCGCCGCGCATATTGATAACCCCCTTCAAATATGCCGGCAGCTTAGGCACATGCGTAATCCGCGGCATTTTCACAATATTATCAATATTACGGATATCGATTCCGTACTGCTCCTCTCCCAGCCTGACAACAATATATTGAATCGTATTGCTCGATTCTCTGCCCTTTTCTTCATCCAAAACGCTCTGATTATTGTTTATACTTAATTCCATGTGTCTGTTCCCCTTTCTAAATCAAGGTGTTTGCATCAAGAATCAATGCGATTTCACCATCACCAAGAATTGTAGCGCCGCTGATGAACTTACACTGCTTAATATATCTGCCGAGAGACTTAATAACGATTTCCTGCTGGCCGATCAACTCATCAATTACCAGACCGGCAAGCCTGTCTCCCTTCTTTACTATAACCACAATCAGATTCTCTTCGTCGGACGGCTTCCTCTCTACATCCAATATCTCATTCAAACGGATCAGCGGTATAACCGTACCGCGCAAATGGATTACTTCCTTATTCTGAACCAGCTTCACATCACTGGCGGGAATATCCTCCAAAGTCTGGATGGAGCCAAGGGAAATGGCATATTTTTCCTCTCCTACCACTACCATTAATGCCTGTATAATCGCCAAAGTCAAAGGAAGGCGGATAGTCCATGTACTGCCCTCGCCAAGTTTGGATTTTACTTCTACTTCACCGCTCAAGGATTCGATCATGGATTTCACCACGTCAAGACCTACACCGCGTCCCGATACATCCGTTACCTTCTTTGCAGTGGAAAAGCTGGGAAGGAACAAGAGATCAATTATTTCTTTGTCCGTCATATTAGCGGCCTGCTCGGCAGTGATCGTGCCTCTGTCAATGGCCTTCTGTTTTACGGCTTCCACATCAATACCGTTGCCGTCGTCTCTGACTTCGATCACAACCGTGTTGCCTTCCTGATAGGCATCCAGAAAAATAGATCCTACCGCCGGCTTTCCTCTCTGGACACGTACTTCCGCGGACTCCAAACCATGGTCGGCGGAATTCCGCAGCAGATGCATCAAAGGATCACCGATCTGGTCTACAACGGTTCGGTCAAGCTCCGTCTCCTCACCCGTCATGTACAATTCCATCTTCTTATCCAGCTTCTTGGAAAGGTCTCGGATCATACGGGGGAACTTTGTAACGACACTCTCAATGGGCACCATGCGCACTTTCATAACGGATTCATGGAGATTAGTGGTAACGCTCTCCAAATATTCAATCTGTTCATTAAACGCACTGTTTACATCCGTCTGTTCCTGACTGGATACGGACACCAAGGAATTCTTTGCGATAATCAACTCGCTGACCAGATTCATCAGTGAATCCAATTTCTCGATATCAACGCGGACGGTACGGTTAACAACCGGTTTGGCAGGCGCCTGTTTCTTCGGTTCCGGTTTTGCTGCAGGAGCCGCAGGCGCTGCTGCCGGAACCGCTGCGGATTCCACGGGCATCTCCTCCTTGGGAGGCTCCTCCTCGACTGCTTCCGTCCCCTCTTCCTCGGGAACAAAATGAACATTCTTATTATTTGCCAGATCGATTTCGGCGCCGATTACCCTGTCAATCTCAGAAACCGCTTTGGATGCCTGAATAATCTCATCGAGTTCTGCATCGGATAGTATGATCAGCGTAAAATCTCTGTCAAATTTTTCATCCTCCACATCCTGTGCACTGGGATCGGAGACAATAATCTCGCCTCTCTCCTCCACCGCTTTGAACACAAGAAACGCTCTTGCCGCTTTCAAAATACAGCTGTCCTGAACCATAACGTTCAAGCCGTACACTCTTTTCCCCTGCTTCTGTGCTTCCCGGATGACTGTTACCTGCGAATCATCCAGAACCACATGATCCCACTTATTATCCGGCGCATCCTTAGAAGGAGCTGTTTCCGGAACCGCTGCGGGCTTTGCGGGAGCCGAACCGCCGTTCAGAATGGAATTCAACATTTTAATAATAGGTTCGTTGTCGTTAGTTCCTTCGTCGGCAGAACCCTGAATATTATCCTTGTACTCCTCCAATGCGTCCAAGCATTGAAACAAGACATCTATAATTTCGGAATTCACCTTGATAACGCCATTGCGCACTTCGGAGAATACATTTTCCATATCATGGGTCAGCGTCTGCATTCTCTTATAACCCATAGTACCCGCCATACCCTTTAAGGAGTGGGCCGCACGGAAAATTTCATTGATGGTGTCCATATTATCAGGATCGGATTCAAGCTCCATTATCCGTGTATTAAGATTTGTTAAGTGTTCATTGGTTTCGTCAAGAAAGATCTCAAGATATTGACTTACATCCATAGTACCCTCCATTCTGCCGTACATGGCAAATTACTTGTACTGCCTAATTTTTTACACCTACGTTCAAAATTATTTCTTGTGCAATCTCATCCAATGCCACCACTTGATTAGACAAACCTGCGTTTTCTGCGCTTCTGGGCATACCGTACACGGTACAGGTTGCTTGGTTCTGCGTGATCACATGGACATTTTTATGAGTTTTCAGGGTTCTGATGCCGACGGTACCGTCAGCGCCCATTCCGGTCAGTACAACACAGACTATCTTGTCGAATTTGCTGGCTGTCAAGGATTCATACATATAGTTGGCACACGGTTTCACACCTTCTCTGTTAGGCCCATCCGTATAGTGAATGGTATATTTTCCTCCGGGAGAAGTGACTACATTCATATGCATTCCGCCCATTGCAATATATACGGTACCTGACTGCAATTCATCTCCTTCCGCCGCTTCCTTGACTCTTATACTGCTGATATCATTTAACCGCTCCGCCAGAGATGCCGTAAATCCCTTTGGCATATGCTGCACCAGCAGTACCGGTGCATCCAATTCCGCCGGTAATCTGGGGATAACGGATTGCAATGCTTTTGGACCTCCGGTGGAACTGGCGATTGCCACAATCTTGGTGCCGGAGGTTTTTGAAGAAAATTTTCTGGCAAAGTCAGCCATTTTAGCGGCCGTAGCCTGCTTCTCCATAATCTTCTCGTGAGAATCGAACACGGGAAGACGGCTGGCAGACACCACATCCAAAACCTTAAGCAGTCTGTCTCTAAAAATATCGGCGCGACAGTCTACCGCACTGTCAGGCTTATGTATGAAATCAAGAGCTCCCAGTTCCAGCGCATCCATTGTTGTCTTTGCGCCCTCTCTGGTATCCGTACTGGCCACCATAACTCTGGCAGGAATCTTCCGTTTCTGCAGTTCTTCCAAAAGTTCCAGACCGGTCATCTTGGGCATATTCACATCCAGAACAACCGCATCATACTGATTCCTGCTCAATAAATCAAGTGCTTCCAGACCGTTTGTCGCCCGCGCGACAACCTGAAATCTCTCATCGGTATCTATTATATCACAGAGTACTCTTCTCATGAGTGCAGAGTCATCAACTACCAGAATTTTTTTTGCCATCAATTCCTCTCTTTCTGGAGACTTTTTCTCTCTTCTTCAAAAATATATTTTATGATCTCTTCTCTCATCTCTTTATCTATATCATAATACTGTACGCGATGCTCAAAAAAGCCCGGTCTGTTTTCCACTTCCTTCGCACTGAGGACTTTTCCGATTACTTCATACTGCTTCCGCTCCGTTCCCCTGATCAGCTGATAACTGCAGTACAACAGATTATCCGGTTCATACTTCTGGGACGAAATAAAACGCAGACCTCCTCCACTGATATCTACGATAACGCTCTGCTTCAGCGGCCTTCCGGAAACCAATGCATAGGGCAGACGCTTTTCAATGGCTTGAATCTCATCCTCCTCCAGATTTCTGGCGCACATTTCCAGCGCGCAGCTGAACCGGTAATATTCACGGCGCTGGAATTTTCTGAGATTACTGGTCAGCTCCACTACCAGAATAAACACATTATTACTCTTATATCGGTCTATAATCCTTGCAAAGCACTGATATAGGCCGCTCCCGCCATAGAACACCAAATCATATTCACTGTCCACCGGCAGCAGAATCAGCTTCGACTGTTCCATAGGCATGGCGATTTCCAAAGTGTCTCCCGAGAGAATTTCCAAAACCGAACTATAATAGACCTTTTTGGTATTTTCCCCGTTCTCCTCCTCTCCTCTGTCAATTGCCTGAAGCTCAACCTTATCATTTTGTGAAATGAATTTTGACAGCATACCGAATTCACCTATCCTTCTGATTATCAAATTTTATAGTATTTTTAATACCGACATGAATGCCTGAAACGATCAATGAGAAGAACGGCCGATAATATGAGAGAAAAATGCCGCCATTCCCCTCTTGGGCTGCCGATCCGACTCCTCTATATCCAAAAGCCGTGCCGCAATCCTTTGAAACGCCGCACTGGATCTGGCCTCCGGATTCTGCAGGGAAACCGGAACCTGCTGCATCACTGCCTGCGAAAGATGATAATCCTCCGGCACGCTTCCCAGATACGAAATGGGTATCTTCAAATATCTTGAGACCACCACATTCAGCTTTTCAAACAGTATTCTTCCATCCGGCTCCTTATTCACCCGATTGGCAATCATCTTTACTTTGGTGTAAGACTCGTCAAATCTGGGATGACGGTACAGTGCCTTCAGCAATGAGTAAGAATCCGTAATGGAAGTGGGTTCCTGCGTTGTAACCAACAGTACTTCTCCGCACGCCACCAGAAATTCCAATACCGCATCGGAAATACCGGCTCCCGTATCTACAATTATAATATCGGCAATTTTGTCCAGCTGTGCAAGATTATGGATAATGTAATTTAGATAATCCTGACTCAGGTTAGACATTCCGGCAATACCGGAGCCTCCGGAGATAAAGCCGATATCCATAGGCCCCCGGGTAATAATATCCGCAATGTTCTTTCCCTGATAAATCAAATCATACAAATTATGCTTCGGCACCGCTCCGAACATAATCTCTATATTTGCCAATCCGAAATCCGCGTCCAAAATGATAACTTTCTTTCCCATCCTGCGAAATTGAATTGCCAAATTTATGGAAACGTTGGACTTTCCCACGCCCCCTTTTCCACTGGTAACAGTCATAACACGGGCAAGTGGCTTTGATTTAATCTGACTGGCTTTTATAATCCGCAATTGTTCCGCTTGATCCATGTTATTACCTCCTTCTTCCGTATATCATGCGCCGATCTCCTCAGGCCTTTCCTCCCAGTAACTGTTTCACCGTCTTTTGAGGGTTGAAAAGCTCAATGTCATCAGGCACATTCTGCCCGCAGGTCACATAAGCGATCGGTACATCCGTATACATTTTCAAATTAAACATGTTCCCTACAGTAGCCGTCTCATCCAGCTTTGTAAAAATCAGCTGAAAATCGGAAAATTCCTTATAACTGGACGCTACCCTTATCAAATCACGATACTTTGTCGTGGCGCTGAGTACCAGAAAAGCCTGATATTCTCCCAGTTCCTTTACTGTTTCCAGAAGTTTCCTCATATTTTCCAGCTGTTCCTCATTCTTATGAGAATGGCCTGTTGTATCCACAAAAATATAATCATACTCCTGAAAGTCACGCACTGCCTGCTTTGCATCCTCATCCGTATATATGACGCGGAAGGGAGCCTCCAAAATATTGGCATAGGTGCGCAGCTGCTCTGCTGCGGCAATGCGGTAGGTATCCGCCGTCAAAAGCGCTACCATATGCTTCTTTCCCATTGTAAAATCACTCGCCAATTTTGCAATGGTGGTAGTTTTTCCCACGCCGGTAGGCCCCATAAACAGCACAATCTTAGGTCCGCTTTCGGCAGGAGTGATGCCTTCTGCCTTCCCGAATTTTAAAACCATCTTCTGATAGACATTCGCTAAGATATAATCCAAGGGCATGTTGGACTTTTTGCTTTTCTCAATCTCTTCCACCAGCTGATTGGCATACTTTTCATTCACTTCGTTTTCCAGCATAGTGTTGTACAACAGGCGGACAAATCTGTCCCGCTCCAATTCCTCCTCGCTAAGAGCTTCTTCCTCTTCGGCGGAAGGAGGATTCTCATCCTGCTCCGGCTCCGCATCCTGCCTTGCAGACTCATCCTGCTGAAATCTTCTCTCCAACAAGCTTTGCAGACTGTCCAGTCTTTTCTCTATGTTCTGTGAATTTTCCGAAACGGGAACGGTCATTTCACGGTTTGACGAAGGTTCATTTACACGCTTCTCAGGCTCCGGCGCCGATTCTTTACGAGGAGGTTTGGGAATATCTCCTTCTTCCTCCAATGCCGCCGTCACTTCCACTTGAGTAGAGCGGAACAGTGCTGCCAGACCTTTCTGTTTCACCCGTTTCACATTCATAATAACGACACCGCTGCCCAGCTCTTTCTTGGCAGACTCCACCGCGTCTTCTTCTGTTTTCCCCACAAATTTCATAATAATCATTATGCTGTCACCATCCCAACTGACTGTAATTCAACATTGGAGTCCACTTCATTATAAGAAACTACCACCAGCTCCCTGTAATAGTCTTCCGTCAGACGTTTAAAATACATACGTACAATCGGTGAAGTAATCACAATGGGGCTCTTGCCCAAATTCTCCAGCTTTTGGACCTCTTTACCAACAGAATCTATAATCGCCCTTGACCTGCTGGGATCCAGATTTAAAAATGCACCGTTCTCTGTCTGCTTCACACTGCCCATGATTTCCTGTTCCACCTTAGGATCTAAGGTTACCACATTTGTAGTCTCATTTGCAGGGAAATACTTGGTAGAAATAGCGCGTTTCAAGCTCTGACGCACATATTCCGTCAAAATATCCGTATCTCTGGTAGTTGGAGCATAATCTGCAAGAGTTTCCAAAATCGACAAAAGATCCCGAATGGAAATACCTTCCTTCAGCAGATTCTGCAAGACCTTCTGGATCTCGCCGACTCCAAGCAGCTTCGGCACCAGATCTTCCACAAGAGAAGGATTGGTCTCTTTCAAATTGTTCACAAGGTTCTGTACATCCTGCCGTGTCAGCAGCTCATCAATGTACTGTCTGATAATTTCCGTCAAATGGGTGGCAATGATGGACGGAGGATCCACCACAGTGTACCCAAGGCTTTCCGCACGTTCTCTCTGTCCCTCGGTAATCCAAATGGCTGGCAGATGGAAAGACGGCTCAAATGTAGGAATACCTGTAATCTCTTCTTCCACATATCCGGGATTCATCGCCATATAGTGATCAAACAATATTTCACCCTCACTGACCTGTATGCCCTTAATCTTTATAATATATTGGTTAGGGTTCAGCTGTATGTTATCACGCAGACGAATAATAGGAACCACCGTTCCCAGCTCCAACGCAATCTGCCTACGGATCATTACCACACGATCCAGAAGATCACCGCCTTGGTTCACATCGGCCAGAGGAATAATACCATAGCCAAACTCCAATTCAATAGGGTCTACCTGAAGGAGACTGTTGACATTTTCGGGCTGCCTGATTTCCTCCGCGGCAATCTCTTCACTGTCTATCTCCTGTTCAATGCCCGCCGTCTCCAAATTGCCTGCGATAAGCCTTCCGCCGATAATGAACAGAAGCCCCATCCCCAGAAACAGAATGGTATTCAGCTCCGTCACCACACCCAGAAATGCCAGTGTAGCGCCCACCAGATACATGGCCTTAGGCACACCGAAAAGCTGCTTGACAATGGCCGGGCCAAACTCGGATTCTTTGCCTCCCTTAGTGACCAGAATACCTGTGGAAAGAGAGATCAGCAAGGAAGGAATCTGGCTCACCAATCCGTCACCTATGGTTAAAATTCCGTAATTATTCATTGCCGCTCCGGCATCCATGCCGCTCCGCAGCATACCCATGGCCATACCGCCCACCAGATTAATCGCTGTCAGCAGAAGGCCCGCAATGGCATCTCCCTTTACGTATTTTACGGCACCGTCCATAGAGCCGAAGAAACTGGACTCTTGCTGAATCTTGTCGCGTCTCAGCTTCGCTTCCCTGTCATCAATGGCACCGGTATTCAAGTCAGCATCGATTGCCATCTGCTTACCGGGCATAGCATCCAAAGTAAAACGCGCCGTTACCTCAGCCACACGCTCGGAACCTTTATTAATAACAAGGAACTGAATGAGAATCAAAATAATGAAAATGATAGCGCCTACAATCAAATCACCGCCGCCAACAAAATTACCGAAAGTCTGGACTACATTACCGGCTGTTCCGGTGGTCAGAATCAATCTGGTAGAAGAGACATTCATAGCAATTCTGAATATGGTGGTAAATAACAGGATTGTGGGAAAATATGACAATTCCAGCACTTCCTTGGCAAACATACACACAAACAGAATTGTGAAGGCAATGGAGATATTAAACGCCATGAAAACATCCAATAGACCGGCAGGCAGCGGTACGATCAGCATAATGAACGCAACCAGAATATATATTGCAACTACCGCGTCCGTCTTTTGTAACCTCAAACTCATTTCCTTCACCTCCTAACAAATTATTATTATATTTTGCCTTGCAAATGATATACAAATGCGAGAACCTCCGCTACTGCCTGATATAACTCCGGAGGAACGGCCTGCCCTATGTCCACATTGGCATAGAGCATTCGTGCCAAAGGCTTGTTTTCTACGATCTCTATATTATTTTCTTTTGCCGTCTCCTTGATACGCTGTGCCAGATAATCTTCACCCTTTGCAATGACAAGGGGGGCATCCGCCACCTCAGGGTCATACTTGATCGCTACCGCATAGTGGGTAGGATTTGTGATAACCACGTCCGCCTGAGGCAGATCCTGCATCATGCGGCGTCTGGAAGCTTCCCTCATCCTCTGTTTAATCTGACCTTTCACCTGAGGATCGCCTTCCTGCTGTTTATACTCTTCCTTAATTTCCTGCTTCGTCATTTTCATATCATTGCTGAATTTCACTCTTTGATAAATATAATCGGCCAAAGCAATAATCATATAAACAGTGGCAATTCGAATGCCTAAATCCGTTACCATATCGGCAATAATCTGCAGCCCCTGCATCAGGGTAACATCAAAGATATTCAAAAGATAGATCCACTTATCTTTTAAAAAACTATAACACACATAAATAATCAAGCCAATCTTCAGAAGTGATTTGATCAGTTCCACCAATGAATTAAGGGAAATAACCTTTTTGAATCCCTTCAGAGGATTCAAATTACTGAATTTCGGCTTCAGAGGCTTTGCCGTGGGTTTCCATTTTACCTGCACCACATCACTGACAAAGGCAATTAAAAAGCCTATAATCAACATGGGAGAAATAATAATCAACACCTGAAGCAGCATCTGCCTGAAAATAATTTGAACATCCGCCTGTGGCATTTGTCCGCGATAAAACGTAGTGACCGAAGGAATTTTATCATAAAATACGGAAAACAAAGCCATCAGGTTCGTTCCCATATTTGCCACATAGAACTTTAGTATGAGAAACAGCGCCAGAAGCCCCAGACCGTTAGCGATCTCCCTGCTTTTGGCTACCTGTCCTTCTTTTCGGGCGTCGTCCAGCTTTTTTTGAGTAGCAGGTTCGGTCTTTTCGCCGCCCATGCCTTCTTTGGCAAAAAATTGCAGATTATATCGCATCATTGCATTGCTCCTACAAAGGAAACGATTACCCGTTTCATCTCGTCAAAGATGAATTCCGCCGTTCCCGGCAGGATTCCCGCCGTGACAAGCAAAGTGGCTAATCCCACCATTATTTTCAGCTGAATACCCACGGCAAACATGTTCATCTGCGGCGAAACCTTCGCCAATACACCAAGAATAGCGTTCAGCAACAGAATAGTGCAAAAGACAGGAAGCACAATCCGAAATCCTATAATTACATAATCCTTAAGGAATTTAATCATGGCATCCACCAAAGCGTCGCTGTGGAATACCACACCGTTTATAGGAATTAATACGAAAGTATCGGCCAGCGCTCCGAACAGATATCGGTACATTCCGGTAGCAATCAACATAAACATCAAAATGTATTGGTAAAAGACACCGGTTATACTGGTACTTTCTCTTGTAGTAGGATCCATCAGTGTGGCCATTGAAAGTCCTGTCTCCATATCCGCTATGGAACCTGCAAAATTGACAATAGAGGTACAGATTGTCGCTCCGAATCCGATGAGCAGTCCTACCACCGCCTCCTTTATTACAATAATGGCATACTCCATCACATTGTTATAAGCCACTGCCTCCGAGGGCGTTAACGCCTGATACAGCAGCAGCGCGGTAAAAATGCTTAAGCCCACACGCACTCTTGCAGGAGTATTTCTCATGCTGAAAAAAGGAGCTATGAAAACAAAGGTAGATACCCGTGTTAATATCAGCAAAAAATATTCCAAATCGTATATAGAAAAAGTATATTTGATCATATTATCCACTCCGGTTATCCATGGATATATAGACTGAAATTAGACCACAATGTAGTCATAAACTCCACTATACTGTTTAACATCCAGCTTCCGAAAAGCATCAATGCCAAAAAAACACAGATAATTTTCGGCACAAATGTAAGTGTCTGCTCTTGTATAGAGGTAACTGTCTGAAAAATACTGACAATCAAACCGATCACTAAAGAGACAAGAAGTATCGGTAAGGATACCTTTATAATCAAATACAGTGCATCTCTCGTTATATCCGATATTGCATCGATTGTCAAAAGGCTCACTCCCCTTTCCTAAAGGCAATCAGTAAAATGTTTCTACTAACTTGCCTATCACCAGACTCCATCCGTCTGCAAGCACAAACAGCAATATCTTAAACGGCATGGAAATCGTTGTGGGCGGCAGCATCATCATACCCATACTCATCAAAGTAGACGCTACTACCATATCAATCACAATGAACGGGACATATATCATAAATCCAATCCAAAATGCTGCTCTCAGTTCACTCAATATGAAACTGGGTATCAACACGGAAGAGGGAATACTTTCAATATTACCGTCCCACTCCTGTTTGGCGATATTCATAAAGAGCTCCACGTCTTTTACCTGTGTCTGGGGATACATAAATTCCCGCAGGGGCTTAATTCCGGCTTCAAAAGCCTCCTCCTGAGTAATCTCACCTGCCTGAAACGGCTGGACCGCCTCCTCGTTAATTCTTGAAATAGTAGGCTCCATTATGAAAAATGTCAGAATCAGAGCCAATCCGATCAAAATCTGATTGGGAGGCGCCGTCTGAGTATTCAACGCGGCACGGGTAAAATGCAGCACAATAATAATACGGGTAAAAGAGGTCATCAAAATAATGATCATTGGAGCAATTGCGATCAATGTTAAAGTGATTAAAATGCGCAATGTCCCGTTTACCTCACCGTTTCCTTCATTTAAGGAAATCGTAACCGTATTTGCCGTATTCAATCTATTTAATTCTTCCGGAGTAGCCGCTGTTCCCGGCGGATCTATATAGGTACGGGACTCCTCCGTCCCAGTGGGCTGCCGGTCTTCTGCCGCCAACACAGTCATGGTATTTTGAATACACAATATGCCTACCGTAATCAGCAGGCATATTATCACTATTATTCGCTTTCTGTTTCGCATAAGCTTCATCATTTACTCAAATTATCCTTCGGTTCGTTTGCATTTTCGGAGTTTTTTCCGGCAGCTCTATCCAGCAGTTCCTTAAATCCCAAACCGGAACTTATCGGTTCCTGCTTCTTAAGCTGCTCAGCGGGAATTTCTCCCAGCATAGTGACCGTATCTTTGCAGACTGCGATCGCCATATATGTCTCCCCCACCCGTATGAGTTGCAGATACTTATTATTTGTCAGACGGCTGGTTTCTATCACCTCAATATTGCTGTTGGCGCTCTGCTGTTTCTGATAACCTGAAATCCACTTGGTGACCCAAGCCGTCACGCCAAGAACCAATACAAATATTATGAGGACAACGATAAACTGAGCATAAGCGCTGTCTGCTCCTGTCAGCAAAACTGACATTAGCCTACAACCTTCTTAACAGCTTCGAGAACACGCTCTGCCTGAAAAGGCTTTACTATAAAGTCTTTCGCACCGTTCTGAATGGATTCGATAACCATTGCCTGCTGACCCATTGCAGAGCACATAATAATCTTTGCATCGCCGTCCAGCTTCTTGATCTCTTTTAGAGCCTGAAGACCATCCATTTCCGGCATGGTAATATCCATCAGCACAAGATCCGGTGTCAGTTCCTTATACTTTTCAACTGCTTTTGCACCGTTCTCGGCTTCTCCTGCAACATTGTAGCCATTTTTGGTCAAGATATCTTTGATCATCATCCTCATAAAAGCTGCATCATCACATATCAAAATATTCTTTGCCATTAATTCCTTCCTCCTACTTGATAATCTCAGTTACTCTTACGCTGAAGCTTTCTTCAATTACTACCACTTCACCCTTAGCAACGAATTTTCCGTTTACAAGTACATCTATAGGTTCACCGGCAATTCGATCAAGCTCTATGATCGTACCGGGAGCAAAATTAAGAATTTCAGAAATGGACTTGGTAGTACGTCCAAGCTCTACCGTTACCTCCAACGGAACATCCATAATAAGGCCAATATTCTCGCCTCCCGGAATATTTCTCATATCCGTTGAAAAGCTCTGGAACTGAGCAGGCTGAATATTTACATTCTGCATTTCCATAGGACTCATCATCATTTGAGGATTCATCATTTGAGGGCTCATGCCCATCATCTGGGGATTCATACCCATCATCTGGGGATTCATACCCATCATCTGAGGGTTCATACCCATCATCTGGGGATTCGTGCCCATCATCTGAGGGTTCATACCCATCTGCATACCGCTCACATCTTGTTGACCCATCATATTCGTCTGGGGCATTGCTCCCATGCCTCCCTGTGCAGGTGCAGGAGCTTCTGCAACCTTTTGTTCTGCTTCAACTGCTGCTTCGTCTTCACTCGATTTATTGTTGATAAAGGTATCTACAATCATACGCGCAAAATCCACAGGGTATAACTGCATTATCGTACTGTCCACCAGAGTGTCAATCTGTAAGCGGAAGGAAATTTTTATAAAAGTCCCTCCCAAAAAAGGCGAGATATCTTCTCCGGCTCTGACCTCAGTCAAATCAAGCAATGATGCCTCCGGCGGGCTGATATCAATGGTTGTATTCAACATAGTAGAAAGAGATGTGGCTGCGGATCCCATCATCTGATTCATGGCCTCGGATATTGCACTCAAATGCAGCTCACCAAGCTCTACATCCGTATTTGTGCCGTCTCCCCCCATCATCAGATCGGTGATAACCTTTACATCATGCTCTTTCAACACTAAAATATTAGTACCGTCCAAGCCCATTGTATATTTGATCTGAATAAAGACACAAGGTCTCTCATACTCTGCCAAAAGACTTTCCCACTTTGCAGACTCAACTACAGGCGTGGTAATGTTAACCTTTCGGTTCACCAATGAATACAAGGTTGTGGCTGAGGAGCCCATACTGATATTAGCCACCTCACCAATTGCATCCTTTTCTACATCTGTAAGAATTTCAGGCACCTCTATTGCAGAAGGGACTGCATTGCCTGCTGATGGTTCGCTGCTGGATACTTCTGTTATGGTTTCACCGTCTCCAACGGAAATCTCGTCGGCATCTCCGTCTCCCTCAGGCAGATCCATGCCGTTAAGCAATGCATTTATCTCATCCTGAGATAGCATTCCATCCATTCTCTACTCCTCCTCTCTGATTACCGATGTGATCCGGACAGCATAAGAACCTTTTTCGGCGCCGGGTAATGCGGTAAATTTTTTGATATTACCTACATAAATATTCATGTCATCATCCACTCTGGACCCCAGCCGGATACAATCGCCAACCTGCAGGTTCATGAAATCGTTCACGGAAATCATACTCTTACCGAGAACTGCCCTGATGGGAATATCTGCCTTTCGGATTAATGACTCAATGTAAGCTTCATAATTCTCGTCATGATTCTCCTGCATAGTGGAGAACCAATATTTCGTGTTCAGCTTATCCATGACATCTTCCAAAGTAAAGAACGGAAGACAGACATTCATAAAGCCTTCCACATCCCCGATCTTCATGTTTAACGTAACAATCGCTATCATGTCGTTAGGGGAAATGACCTGCGCAAACTGTGGATTCGTCTCCAGCCTCTGCAGCACAGGCGATATATCAATAACATTTTTCCACGGCTCCCTTAACAGCTGTGTAAACATTACTAATATCTTCTCAATAATTGACATCTCAATCTCGGAAAATTCCCTGCTTTTTTCCAGTGGAACACCCGAACCGCCGAGCATACGATCCAACATCGCATACCCGAGATTGGTTGCCAGATCCATAATAATTGTACCGTTTAACGGCGCAAAATTTATGATTCCCAAAATTACGGGATTTGACAAAGCATTGGTAAATTCGTTAAATGTAACTGTCTCTGAACTTGCTACCGCTATCTGAACATTCTTCCTCAAATATACAGGAAGATTGGTGGAAATCAATCGGCTGTAATGCTCAAATATAATTTCAAGTGTCCTTAAATGCTCTTTCGAGAACTTTGTAGGGCGGCTGAAGTCATAGTTTTTAACCTGCTTTTCTTCAGGTTCCTGCATTTGATCCGCATCCAGCTCGCCTGAAGAGAACGCCGCAAGCAGATTATCTATTTCGCTTTGGGAAAGGACCTCGCCCACACAAGCTCACCTCCTATCAAACTATCCTCTGGCATATCATTAACCAAATTTAATGCCACTGACATTTACCTTGTATATAAATTTTGTAGAATCAAACAAATTCTGAATAGCCTGAAGGATTTCAGCCTTTATTGGATCAAAGTTATTTTTGCACTCATCCTCCGTATGTGCACTCACAATAGAATTCACGGTATCTTTGATCACTGAATCATAAGCGGCAGCGGAAATGTTCTCTCCGTAATCCTTGTACCCCTCACCCTTCTTATTCATCGACACAGACAAATCAAATATCATGTATACCAGCTTACCATCCGCGGAATTCAAAGGTACCATCATAGACTCCGGCAAAGCATACACTACCGTATCCGCCAGAGAAACTTCCGGTTCGGCCTCCGCCGCGCCTCCGGGAACCGTCCATTCCAGATTCATGGCAGTGGCAAGGTTGCCGACAAGATCTGCCGTTTTCTTGTTTGCGCTGATTACGCTTATCATGATAATGGTGGAAAACACAATATTCACAATCATCAAAGCTAAAATTAGTACTGTCAACAAATTTTTCTTCATATTTATTCACCCTCATTTTCCGGCTTGTTATCTTGCCGAATTATATATCCTGATTTCAACTCTTCTGTTCCTGCTCCTGCCCTCCACTGTAGAATTATCGGCAACCGGAACACGTTCCCCCATTCCTGCATGCCTTAAATTCACCGGATCAAGCAAAGTATTATCCTGCAGGAAATAGAATACTGTAAGAGCTCTTGCACTGCTCAGCTCTTCATTGCTGGGATATTGTGCACTACTGATCGGGACATTATCGGTGTGCCCTTCTATCTCAATTGTACCCGAAGCATAATACTGCAGAATATCACCGACTTTCTGCAGAATCTGCACTGACTCCGGCTTCAATTCCGCACTTCCCGAATCAAACAGCAATGCTCCGTTCATGGTGAGCTGTACATATTGTGCAGTAAAGTTCACATCCACCTGATCCGAAATGCTGCTTTCCTGTAAGGCTTCCTCCATTTTTTCGGAAAGTTCCTCATTTTCCTGAAGTTGTGCCTCTGCAAGGATTTCCTCTATTGCCTCGGGGGATTTGTCATAATCCTCCATATCCTCGCCTTCATCGGAACTGTCCGCCGTCTTTCCTGTGCTGTTAATATACTGATCCAGCTCATTCAACTGGCTGACGCCATTGCTGATCAGCATACCGTCCCCTATGGCTGTTGCTCCACCGTCAAAAATACTCACGGTGTTGTTCATTGCCGCAACCAATTCATGAAGCTTGCTCTCCTCCAGAGTAGACATAGCAAAAAGCATTACAAAGAAACAAAGCAACAGGTTCATCAAGTCACTAAATGTAGACATCCATGCCGGCGATCCGGCGGGAGGCGCATCTTCCTGACGCTTTGCCATTACTCTTCACCCCCTGCCTCATCACTGTTATTATTCCTGTCCTGAGGAGCAAGGAATGACTTCAATTTTTCTTCGATAACACGGGGATTTTCTCCTGCCTGAATGGACAGAAGACCCTCTATCATAACTTCCTTCATCATCATCTCGTTGGCATTGTCGGCTTTCAGCTTATTGGATACGGGACCGCAGATCCAGTTTGCCAATATGGAACCGTACAATGTAGTAATCAGTGCAACCGCCATCGCAGGACCCAGAGTCGATGCGTCATCCATATGATAAAGCATATCTACCAGACCTACCAGCGTACCGATCATACCCCATGCAGGACCCATGGTTCCCAGTGTATCCCAGAAACCGATACGGGTCTTATGTCTATTATCAATACTCACGAGCTCGGTTTCCATAATTGCACGAACCAAATCAGGATCCGTACCATCTACAATGAGCAATATTCCTTTCTTCAAAAACTGCTCGTCCATGTCCGATGCCGCCTCTTCCAGAGAGAGCAGACCTTCTTTACGAGCCACGTTGGACAATTCTATAATTTTCTGAATCATTGCTGCGGTATTCAGAGCGGGGGCTTTAAAGATCAACATAAAACTCTTAAGACCACCGATATAATCCGCCAGACTGACAGAAGTCATGGTTGCAAAGAAAGCCCCGCCAAATGTAATGACAAAGGAGGGAAAATCCAAATATTCATGAATTCCGCCAAAACCGGCCGAACTGATAATACCAAAAACAAGCATTGCAAAACACAAGAGTATTCCGGCTAATGATGCTATATCCACGATAATCACCTACATTTCGCTAAATTTTTTGAATTAATCCGCAAAAATATCCTTTCTATACAATTCTACAAGATTTTTCACCTCTTGTCTACTTTCTTTTACAATTATTTTTTTCCCCGTCGTCAATGTAATCACCGTATCCGGCGTCTCCTCAACGACTTCGAACCAGTGTGGGTTCACAAGGATTTTCATACCGTTGATTTTTGTCACTTCAATCATGTAATCTCCCCTCTGTCCTTAATCATAAATATGTGTTCTGACTCTGACAGGCTCTCCCTAAGAACCTGTGAATACATGTATTTGACAATATAAATTCCGTTAAGGTTAAAAAGGGAGCGTAGAAAATCCGCTCCCTTAGTATAGCACACATCCTGTTATAATGCGAGCAAAAGATAAAAAGTTTCTTAAAAAATTGACACCGGCGTTACTGTTCACTCCGTTCACAGCAGCCTATGCACAGAAATCGCAAAACAGCGATTTCGCGCATGTCTGTCTCGGGTTTGTCACGCAAAACAGCGTGAAAACACCTCGCGGCGACAGCAAGTGAACAGTAACACACCGGCAGCCTTATCTCTTCAGGTTAGTCAATTCTTCCAACAGGGTATCGGAAACGGTAATAATTCGGCTGTTTGCCTGGAAACCACGCTGGGTCGTAATCATCTCCGTAAACTCGGAGGACAGATCCACATTACTCATTTCCAGCTGTCCTGTGGACATTTTCCCGCCGCTGGCTGTGATATCCACACCGATTCCGTCAAATTCACCGGAGTTCAGTGTTGCGGCATACATATTGTCGCCTTGCTTTTCCAGACCGGACGCATTGGGGAAGCTTGCAGTGGCAATCTGTCCCAGAAGCTTTGTCATACCGTTGTCATAGCTTGCATAAATCATACCGTTCTGTTGGATGGACACACCGATCATCTTACCCAGACGACGTCCGGCTCCCAAACCTTTGAGATCACCGCTGGTAGCGGATGCGGTAGAAGTTCCTTTGTTGTCAGGCTCGGAAAGTTCGGAAAAGTCAATGGTAATATCGGAAAAGTTTCCGCCCAGATCAGACACCTTTAATACGGAAGTAGACGTCGTCTGCTGACCGTTGATACCAAGGAAATCACCGTTGTTTGAGTTAAACGTAATGGTAACACCGGTAAAGCTGCGTCCTGAGGTTTCAAAAGAAGTATCATCGTCAGGCTGCGCATTGGTGAAGGTAGGCAAAATATCGTTATCCGTTGACGCAGCACCTTTTGTTGACAAATTCCGCAACAACTCAACCATACTTAAAGTTACTTCTCCGGGAGGAGTCGTAGAGGTATCCTCAATGGTTCGTCTCAATGCAAGAAACTCTTCTGTGGAACCTTCATAACCATAAGCTTTTGCAATGGCGTCCAAACCATCCTGAACCGTTGCTGTGGCATCGCCGTTTACCGTAAGCGTTGCCGCTCTATTCTCAAGATCATTTCCAGCCGCTGCAAAAAGAGCCGCCAAATCTACTATATCCTTATTCGTAACATTATCTCTCAATGTTGTCCCATTCCAAGAATAGTTAGTAGCATCAAAACTTACTTTTCCAGTTTTATCCTGTATTCCATTTTTTCCGAACATCTCCTTTGTTACACCCGGAACCTCGTTGCCGTATGCATCCTGAATTCCCACCAGCTCCAAGCTGTAGGAATCTTCATTCTTATTGGTCTTATCGGACTTCTTAAAAGAGAACTTCGCCGTATAACTGTAACCAAGTGCATCAAAAAACTGTAAGTTTACCACCTTACCGTTAGAGCTGGTGGAATCCTTATCGTTCTTATCCAGAATACCTCCCATATTTGCCTGTGTGGTAGCCTCGGGAGGATAGGTCAGGTTTGCCGTGCTCATAATACGCAGCGCGGAAACGGTATCCTGTCTGATATCCATGGTTTCCGGATCTACCTGCCATCCCATTACATTGTAACCGGTGCTGGTCATGGCCAAATTTCCCGCCGCATCCACATAGAAAGAACCGTCTCTGGTAAATTTGTTTTCCGTACCGTTGTTAACCACAAAGAAATTGTCTCCCTCAATCATAATATCAAAGGGATTGCCGGTGGACTGTGCGGAACCCTGTCCCGTAATATTGATATTGATGGCTCCCGACTTTACGCCGAGACCGATCTGTCTCGCATTTGTACCGCCCGTACCGTTTGCCGCATTGGGGCCGCTGGCCTTCTGTGTGGTCTGGCTCATTAAATCGGCAAATACCATGGAACTTGCCTTATATCCCACTGTATTTACGTTTGCGATGTTATTACCGATAACATCCATTCTGGTCTGGTGCGTCCTAAGACCTGCCACACCAGAGAAAAGTGATCTCATCATAGTGCTTATTCCTCCTCTTTAGAGAGCAGCCGCCTCCGTCCGTCATTCGGGAAGCATAACCTCCTGTAAGGTCCGGTTACATAATCACTGCTCCATTGATATTGGTAAATATATTGCTGTTTGTTTCCGTGCTGTCCATTGCAGTCACCACTGTCTGATTCGGTACGTTTACGATAAAGGCCAATTCGTCCACGATTACCAAGGAATCTTTGATTCCTTTCTGTCCCGCCTTCTGTGCTCCCTGATTCAGACGCTCCAGCTGTCCTTCACTGAGCTCGATGCTGCGGTCATTTAATCTTCCCAAGGCATGCTTGGAAAACTTAAGGCTGCCTGCATTCTGCAAAGTTTTCTGTTGCAGAACCTGCTGAAAGGAAAGACCTTCCTTGGTCTCACGGGTGTTATCCGACTTCTGTGTACCGCTTAAGTACTGCTCAGTCAGCTGCTCAATGGAAAAATAGCCGTTATTCTTAATCTGCATCTTTCTCCTCGCTCCCGTCCATACTTATTCCGTTACTCTGTTCCCCCTGCGGTATCCGTGCCCTCGGTATTTTCTTCACCGTCCCCTGAGCCTTCTACCTTATCTTCGCCCTCTTCACCGTCTCCTGAGCCGTCCACCTTATCGTCCTCTTCACCGTCTCCCGGGCCTTCCACTTTATCATCCTCGTCTCCGGTTATTCCGGCACTGAGACGTATCTGCTTCAGCCTCTCGATATACTTCTGGAGAGTTTCCACAGTTTCCTTAGCAAGGAAGGACTTCTCATAATCGGTCATTCCGTTATAGATTTCCTCCAGCTTGTCGATGGCATCTGCATTCGTCAAGTCGATACTGTACAATCCGGGAAGCTTATTCAAGGAAATGCTGAAGTCGTATGCCTTGTTGAAAGCATCGTTATATTCCTTATCCACGATTGTCTCCAAGTCTTCCAGTGCATACAGTTTCTCGTCAATGGCAAGGAATGCTTTATTATTCTCAAATACTACATAATCAACCTTACCTGTGACTGTCCTCACCGCTCCCGCAGTATCTACGGTTTTAATATACACTTCTTTACCCACCATAGAGGACGCTCTTGCCAGTTCCGTGGTAGCTGCCATATTCTGCATCTGCTCCACCTGCGAGAACTGTGCATACTGTGAGATATATTCGGTATTAGAGGTAGGCTCCAAAGGATCCTGATACTTCATCTGCGCTACCAAAAGCTGCAGGAACGCATCTTTATCCATACCGTTTTTACTTGCGTCACTGGCCTTTTTCAATGAACTCTGTGATGTGGATTCTACGATTTTGCCGTCTTCCACAACTGCCCAACTTGCCATAATTTCTTCCTCCTTCCTTTTTCAAGTTATAATATTCTATGCGGTGTAATCCACCGTATTGCCGCTGGCTGCCATAATATCTGCCGCCAATACGTCTTCCTCTGCCATCTCGTCTATGGGGAGCGTGTCATTTAAATTGATTCTTCTGGTTCTGCCCTTCTTGCCGGAATCGCCGCTTTGTTGTTCTCTGCCACGTCCCTGATCAAGATTTCTCTCAAATTCATGAGTCTGAACAGTCACCTCAATGGCTTCCACCTTCACGCCTTGCTCGTCAAACCGCTCAATCAGCTGAACCATCTGACTCTCCAGCGCCGCCTTTACCGTTTCGTTCTGTGCAATAAAGTTGGCCGTTACGGCTCCGCCCTTGGAAGCAATCTGAACCTGAACCGTACCTAAACTGGCAGGATGAAGCTGCATCTCCAGATTCGAGGTGTCCGCCTTCACTTGAATCTTCATATAATCCATGATCTGGCGCATAATATTCTCGGTATCCGTCTCCGCCATGCCTGTGAACTCCGCCGTCTGTTGTACCTCCGGCCGAAAAGCCTCCGTTCTCAGGTTTTGAATAAAGACATTACTGCCTTGTTCCTTTTGTTCGGAACCGCTCTCCCTATGGCCATGCTCTTTGTCCCTTGTCACGTTTTCCTTCTGTCCGTCCGCTTCGGTTAAATCGGAAAGACCTCCTTGACTTAAGTCTGCAGCCTTGCTTTCCGGACTCCCTTCCTCCTGCGAAACTTCTACCAGAGGTGTTTCTCTCTGTGCCATGGACTGTTCTCTTAATCCTGCCAGAAGATTCTGAAATTGTGCGGCATCCGTGCCAAGCTGTCCGCCGCATTCCTGAAGCGTTACATCCAGCTGTTTCATCAGCTCCTGATAATCCCCATACAATTTCTCATCGGTGACCAGCGCATAAGGATCCTCCATTCCGGCAGCCTGTAAAAACAATTTGCCGAGCTGCGCTTGGTCTAAGACATCCAGCTGATCCATGCCAAGCCCTTCCATAAAGCTCTGCACTTCTTCCACAGGAATTTCCAGTAAACCGGCAATCTTCTGAATCAACTCCGCGGCCGCCGTTTCCAGCACTGCCATAGCCGCTTCCATCTCTTCGGGCGTCATTTCCTCTCCCGCATTCTCCATGGAAACGTCTTTCGCCTCATTTGTCTCAGCTTTACCGGTATCCTTTGTATCTCCTGCATTCTCCGGCTTGGTCTGGGATGTGTTCTCTACCGGCTTGGACTCATTGGCAGAGTATTTTTCTGCAGGCTTCTTTGCCCCGTTTGATTCTCCGCTTGTTCTGTTGGCGGTTCGGTTATCCAAATTCTTCTGTGTCTGATTATTCAACACATTCTGAAATCCGGCCTGACCGATCCCAAACGTTTTGTTCCCCGCAGCAGGCATCGGATTCGTAAAAATCGAACCCACATCCTTAACAGGTGTACTTCTCATACTTTCCCTCCTTTCTCTGAGATAATTATATATAAACACCAAAAAGTGTTCATACCATATATCGGCAAACCAATGTCCCATTTTAAGAATCGGGATTCATGATTTTAGTGAGCTTCGCAGCGATCTCGGCATCCATAACACCCAAAATCGAACCTCTTTGCTCCGCATCCATTGCATTTAGAATCTTTGCTGCCAATTCCAGATTCTCTGTCATCTCTTCGAAAATCTTTGCTGCCTGCTTAGGCTTCATCTCGGAATATGCCTGCGCATACTCCTGAACTTCCTTACTCTCCTGCAGCTGCATGACAACCTGCTTATATAAAAACTCCGCGGTAGCAGGATCCATCTCCTCATACCACTTCCGATATTCTTCCGCTCCGGGTCCTTTGTCCGAGTAGACTACTTCCTGATAAAATTCCGTCTGTATTCTCTGAAATTCCGTTTGCCGTGCCTCAAACTCTCTCAAACGCAAAACCTCTGCTTTCAGGCCCTCCAAATCTACATCCTTTTGGGCGGAAGCCGTCTGGGCACGCTCCAATTCCAGTTCCAGCTGTTTGATGTAATCCACCGCTTCCTGAAGGCTGGAATACCCGCCGAAGCTTTCCGGATCCGTAGTCTCCGTCTGTCCGTTCCCCGGCAGAACTTTGTTGACCACAGGAACATCCTTTAAAATAGGTGTCAATACGGAACTGCCGAAGCCTCCGATGTCAAGTTTTACAATGACGCATACCACTGCCAGCCACAAAAAAACAATCAGGATGGTAGCAAAGAACGTAACTACGCCATTACCCTCCTCATCCTCGGAAAGTTCTTCTTCCTGCTTGGATATTTCCTTGGCACGGCGCTTTGCGTCTCTTTTCTGCTCTTTCTGTTCCTTTTTCAGCTGTTTCTTTTCTTCTCTTAATTTTTTCTTCTCTTGCTCTGCCGCAGCAGCTTCAGGAGTCAATTCCTTAGCCATACTTTCCCTCATTTCCTAAAAAGCACCCTGTTAAGCCTGAGCACTCTGTTTCCGCCCATATGTATAACTTGTCAGTTCATCCACTTCTTTTCCTTCGCGCCTGTTTTCCTCCCTCAGGAACTCGTCAAAGGCCTTTTCCTTCAAAGTCTCATGGGTCTTACGTTCCATCATGACTTCCGCCAGCTTTATTCTCGCTTGCTCCAATATATTCTCTGCTTCCTTCACACATACCTTCTGGTCTGCAATAAAATTTTCCATGCATAGAATCGCCGTTTTATTTTCCTGCATCTTTCTGAAATTCAAAACGCCGCGGCGAAGCCTTTCCGCTTCTCCCTCGTATTCCCTCTTTCTGTCAAAAAGCCTTTGCAGCTTTGCTTCTTCCTCATCTAAAGCAGCTCTGGCGGCGGAAAACTCCTGTTTCGCCTGATTCTCCATCTTCAATTTTATATCCAGAATACTCTGCATGGAATACCGAAATCGTGCCATAATCCATTACCCCGTTCCGGCTTTCGTCGCCGTGAGCCATAAAATCTTCACGCTAACCTCCATGTCGCAGCTTTGCTGCGACCCACAATCTCATGGAGCTAAAGCTCCGATGAGAAATGCCGTGTTTTCAGGCATTTCTCGGTGTGAGACTTAGAAGTTCTTTGCGAAACAGCCTTTGCTGTGAGCAAAAATTGCTAAAGCAATTAGAACTTCTTCTCACACTATTCCGCAAACAATTGCGTCAGCATCCCAACGCTTGTATCAAAATCGAATTTCTCGTCCACATCCTGACAGAGAAATTGATTCACCGCATCAATCTTGCTGATGGCATAGTCAATAGACGGATTGCTTCCCTGTTTATATGCGCCGATGTTGATCAAGTCTTCCGCTTCATTATAAGTAGCAAGTACCGTCTTCAATTTACTTGCCTGAAGCTTATGCTCTCTGGACGCAATCTGGCTCATACATCTGGAAATACTCTGCAAAACATCTATTGCCGGATAGTGATTCTTATGTCCCAGCTTTCTGTCCAGCATAATGTGTCCGTCCAAAATACTTCTGGCAGTATCCGTTATGGGTTCATTAAAGTCATCGCCGTCCACCAAGACGGTATATAACCCCGTAATGGATCCCACTGCGGCACAGCCTGCACGTTCCAAGAGCTTTGGCATCTCCGAATAGACACTGGGAGGATAACCTCTGCTCACAGGAGGCTCACCGCTGGCAAGACCTATTTCCCTTTGTGCCATAGAAAAACGGGTCAGAGAATCCATCATCAGCAGGACATCCTTTCCCTGATCCCTAAAATATTCCGCAATTGCCGTTGCCGTCTTCGCCGCTTTGTTACGCTCCAACGCAGGCTTGTCGGAAGTGGACACTACTACCACAGACCTTCTCATGCCCTCTTCCCCGAGATCACGCTCTATAAATTCACGTACTTCCCTGCCGCGCTCCCCGATCAGCGCTATTACGTTGATATCCGCTTTCGTATTGCGGGCAAACATTCCCATCAATGTGGATTTGCCCACACCTGATCCGGCAAAAATACCGATGCGCTGCCCTTTTCCCACGGTAAGCATCCCGTCTACAGCCTTCACGCCAAGCGGAAGTACCTCGTCTATAATCTTCCTCGTCATGGGATCGGGCGCCTGTGCCTCTACGGGATACGGCATACCGTCTACCGCACTGCCGTCCAAAGGTCTTCCCAAACCGTCCAAGGTCTTTCCCAACAGGCTCTCACTGACCGCTACCCTCAGCGGTTTTCCGGTATTTTCTACAATACTGCCGGCACCGATGCCGGTAGAAGAGTCGTAAGGCTGAAGCAATGTTCTGCCGGCTTTAAAGCCGACTACTTCCGCCATAACGGGATCATGCGCTCCTTCGCTGCCTTGCAAAATCCGGCATACGTCTCCCATCTTCGCGTCGGGTCCCGCCGATTCTATGGTCAGCCCCACTACATTGACAACCTTACCCAGCTTTCGAAAATATGTATCTTCTGTTATTCTACTGTATTTTTGAAAATTAACGGCACCCATCTCTTAAGATTATTCCTCCTTGGAATAAGCCAGCAGCATCAGCTTCTTTTTCAACTCCGAAAGCTGCGTACCCAGACCGCAGTCAAAAATACCGCCGTCCGTCTCAATGGTACATTCGCTCTGCCCCATAGTAATATCTTCCACAACCTCCACGGTACTGTTTCCTGCCGCTGCCCCCGCTAAAAGCTGCTTTTTCTGCATACTCACAAAAGGATAGTCTTCCTTAGATACATGAATGATAAAGCTATGGGAGCCTTCTATCTTACGAATGGTATTCGAAATCAAATGTGCCAGAATTTCTCTTTGATTTCCAAGACCGACACCCAATATATGCTCATAAATATCCGAAATGATATCTACAAACTGAGGTTCCAGTTCATTGATCTGCTGCTGATAATATTCTTCCAGCTGTTGTTCCTTATCGGCATATTCCCGCCGTATTCTTTCCGCCTCAGCCTGCGCATCCGCGTACCCGTCCTCATACCCTTGGCGTTTTGCCTGTTCTAAAACATGCACCCTCTCTTCCTCGGTCTGTTGATGGGCTTCCTTTTTGATACGAGCCGCTTCTACCTGTGCATCCGTAATCTTAGCCTGTGCCTCAACGGCAGCCTGCTCCAGAATCTGCTGTGCTTCCTCTTGTGCACGAACCGAAGTCACGGCAGAGCCGCTTTCCGCCTCCTGCCCTCCTTGCGCCATGTCGCCTTCCGGTCTCACTTCTATGCGCTCTGCATTGAGACCCGCCACAAAACCGTCCGATGACGCCTGCTCTTGCATCTTAGAAAGCTCTTTCAAACGCTTTTCTACAAGCTGATTGCTGTCGATGATGCGGCTGTCGTCCTTCGGATCAACAATGTACATCTGCTTTACTAGATTACTGTAACTATACAACGATCTCGTCACCTCCGCCTCTGGAAATTACGATATCGCCGGAATCCTCCAGCTTACGGATAATATTTACAATCTTCTGCTGTGCTTCCTCCACATCCTTCATGCGGACAGGCCCCATGAATTCCATGTCTTCTTTGATCATAACGGCAAGACGCTTGGAAAGATTGTTGAAAATAGCATTTTGCACTTGTTCGTTTGCACCTTTCAGCGCAATGCCCAGATCATTGTTATCCACATCACGCAGCACACGCTGGATTGCTCTGTCGTCCAAAAGAAGCACATCCTCGAACACGAACATCTTCTTTCTGATTTCGTCCGCCAATTCGGGTTCTTCGATTTCCAAGGTTTCCATGATATGACGTTCCGTACCACGGTCTACCGTATTCAAGATCTCTACTACCGCATCCACACCGCCGATAATGGTGTAATCCTGATTTACCAAACTTGCAAGCTTGGATTCCAAAACTTTCTCGACCTCCTTGATTACATCGGGGCTGGTGCGGTCCATAACGGCAATACGCCTTGCCACGTCAGCCTGCCTGTCAGGAGGCAGTGCGGAAATAATAAGCGCCGCCTGCCCGGGAGCCAAATAAGACAAAATAAGCGCAATGGTCTGCGGATGTTCGTCCTGAATAAAGTTGATCAGCTGAGAAGCATCCGTCTTGCGGACAAACTCGAAAGGTTTGACCTGAAGGGACGCTGTCAGCTTGCCGATAACATCCATTGCCTTCTCGGCGCCGAGAGCCTTTTCCAAAAGGTCTCTCGCATATGTAATACCGCCCTCTGCAATATATTGCTGGGCAAGGCAGACCTCATAAAATTCATTGATTACATCCTCCTTCACCTGAGGAGTAACACTTCTGGTATTTGCTATTTCAAGGGTCAGCTCTTCAATCTCTTCCTCTTTCAGATGCTTGAAGATACCGGCGGAACGTTCCGGTCCCAACGCGATCAAAAGAATTGCCGCCTTCTGTATTCCCTTAAGTCCTTCGTTTTTCGCCATACCGTAACCTCATCTCCATCTATTCAGTGATTAACCCCAATCCTCGTTCAGCCAATTTCTCAGCAGATTTGCCGCCGCATCCGGATTGTCATCGACAAACTTTTCAATCATCTTACGTGTCTCGGACTTGGTCTCCACATCAATATCTTCGACCGCATCCGGGTTAGACTGAAGCATACTCTCCACAGAAAGCTCTTCCTCCTCTGTCGTCGCCTGTTTTGATTTCATACTGCGCAGCACCACAAATGCCAGCAGCGCCAAAATCAAAATAATCATGACTACGCTCAAGACATCCGTAGCCTCCACATTCAGACCCTCTTTGTCAAAGAATATAGGAGACTCATATGCAATAATGGTTATCCGCTCCCTGTCAATGCCTGTAGCATGAGCCGCCATATTATAAAATTCGTCATCTACCGTCGTCCGAATATCCGCACTGTTAGCAGCCTTGAATTCTTCCCAGCTGATGCCGTCCAAAAGTCCCTGTGCATCAACCTGTTCCTCATAGTATTCATGATAAGTTATCATAGAAATAGACATGGAAGAATTGGCATAATCAATGCCTCCCGCCGGTGAAGTTTCATATCTGGAACGTTCGTTGGGCAGATATTTGCTTTCCGACTCCGAAGTGGATGCTTCACTGTTGGCGCTGTCAGGATTTACATATGTATTCAGGTTGCCGCCTTCACCGTTTGAATCTGTTCCGGGTACGCCTTCCACGCCGTTGGTACTCTCCGATTCAAACTGTCTCTGTTCCGCCAGCATACCTTCCGTCCTGCCGTCGGGAGCGGAGTATTCCTTGATGGTTTCCTCATAGCTTGCGTAATCCATCACCAGATGACTGGTAACCTCAACCATATCATACTGTCTTGTACCGTAGATCACTCTTCTGACCTGATTGGAAAGCATGGACTCTGCCTGATTTTGAAGTTCTTGAAGGGAATGGGCAATACCTGCCGTACTGTAATCGTCCCCGCCGGAAAACAGGATATTGGAATCCTGATCCAGAATGGTAATATTGGCAGTGGTCTCGTTGCCCAAAAAGGTCGCCGCCGCCTTTGCCATGGCCGCCGCATTGGCGGAAGAAAAAGTACCGTCCAATGTCAGCTGGATATAGGCGGAAGACTCTACCTTCTCCTGCATCAGAGTGCCGTTCTGTCTGGGGATACTCACAAAAACAAACACATCCCTTACGGAGGAGATAGTTTTAAATGCCTGTTTTAATTCCTCCTGAAGAAACAGGCCGTATTGTTTCTCTTTATCCGAACTGGTGGCGGACATACTGCTGCTCACATAATCGTCATAGGATAATCCTGACGGTTTATAGCCGGCTACGGCAATAGCGTAATTGGCTTGCGGCAGCTGTGCCGTCTCCACTTCTATGGTTAATAGATCCGTTGATTCCCTATGGTGAATCCCCGCATCATCCAAAATTTTTATAACTTCCGCAGCCACCTTCGCATCTTCATATGTATCCAGTCTGGTATACTGCGGCCTTGTAAACACATATATGATGATGGCAAAAGTGAAGACTACCACTGCGGTAATTGATATAATAATCGTCTTCTGCTTTGCCGTAAATTTATTCCACCATTCCAGTATTTTTGCCGGTATTTCTTTTAGCCTGTCAGCCATGACACTTCTCCCCTAGTCACATTTTTTATACGGATCCATCAGATCTGCATCTGCATAAGCTCTTTATATGCATCCAGAAGCTTATCTCTGATCGACACTGTGTATTGTAATGCCGTGGAAGCTTTTTGCAAAGCAATGATTAAATCATGCGTGTTCTCCGTCTCACCCAATGCAAATTTCAGCTCCTCATCCTCTGCATCCGACAGGTAACCGTTCGTAGTCTTAATATTGTCTATAGCAGTATTTAAAAAGGAATCAAAAAGCGTTCCTGTTGTCTTTTTCTGTTTTTCGGCCAAAGCCCCCGTCAGCGACGAAACGGCGGATGCCCTGTCCAAGCCCCTTAAACCTGAAATTTCTGATGCGTCCATTATACCCTCCTAAAAAGATAACATATTTATACTCGATTTTTTATTCCAAATTCTGTTATTTTATTCCTATTTCATCAGCACAGCCTGACCGGTGTCATGCCGCACTCTCTGCCGCATCAAAGCAGCCGGCGTTAATTACCCATCTGCAAACCTTGCTGCGCCATGGATTTGCTGGCGTTAAATGCCGTAGAGTTTGCCTGATAAGCTCTGCTGGCATCTATCATGTTGGTCATCTCGGTAATAATATTGACGTTGGGATATGTAACATACCCGTTCTCGTCCGCATCCGGATGAGCGGGATCATATGCCATATTCATCTCTGTTGCAAAATCCTCATAAACTCCGCTTACCTTCACGCCTTTTCCGGTATAACCATGGGAATAGGCCGCCTGTCCCAACACTTTACTGAAACAGGTCTGTCCGCCCTTCTCCTGAAAAGTAACGATTTTTCTGCGGTAAGGCGTTCCGTCTGCCGTGCGGGTGGTATTGGCATTAGCCACATTTTCGGAAATGGTATCCATTCGATATCTCTGTGCTGTAAGACCGGATGCATTAATGTTAAAAGCGTCAAACATGCCCATATTCTGTTTCCTCCTACTTCATCACTGCCATAAGATTGGCAAATTCCTGATTAATGCTGGTTATCAGTCCTTGGTATTTTAATTGGTTTTCCGCCAGCATGACATTTTCGTTTTCTATATCCACATTGTTTCCGTCAAGGCGGTAAGAATAATTTGCATAATCCGTATAAGTTCTGGGAGCAAGCCGATTTGATCTGATATCCGCCACTTTCGCATCGGTAGTCTCATATCTGCTGCTTCCCAAAGCAGTCTTCAACACAGACTCAAATGCAACATCCTGTCTTTTATAGCCGGGAGTGTCCGCATTGGATATATTATTGGAAATCGCCTCATTGCGAAGCCAGCTGGCATCGGCAGCCTTATCAAGGACTCTTACATAGTCAAATACATTCGTCTGAACCATAAACAGTTCTCCTTTCATACATGCGAATAAAACAGATACTCTATACCCGCTCTATTCTATTATAGTGAATTTCAGCAAAAAAACAATAAATTTTGCGCATTTTTCTAAAAAAAATAAAAAGAGATTTATTGTGCCTGCAATAAATCCCTTTATTTTCCAGCCATTCCTACACAAATCCTTTTGTGTATAGTACTTTATTCCCTTATTTTAATGTCCCTGATTATGAAGCTTCAGTTCCTCAATCTCGTCAAAAACCACATCATTCAATACCTTGATATATGTACCCTTCATTCCCGAAGACCGGGATTCTATTACGCCCGCACTTTCAAATTTACGCAGCGCATTGACAATCACGGACCGGGTAATTCCCACCCGGTCGGCAATCTTACTTGCCACCAAAATCCCTTCCATGCCGTTCAGCTCATCGAATATATGTGTAATGGCTTCCATCTCGGAAAAGGACAATGTACTTATGGCAGACTTAACCACCGCAATCTTCCGGTTCTCTTCGGCGCTTTCCTCGTTCACTGCCCGGAGCATTTCAAGCCCTACAACCGTAGTACCATACTCGCATAGGATAATATCGTCAATATCATACTGCTGCTCACATTTATAAATAAACAGTGTACCCAGCCTCTCACCGGCAATCTCTATGGGGGTTATGATGGCTTGGAATTTTCTGATGTCTCCGCTTTCGAAGCCCAGCGTTTCCAAGTTAACGTTTTCCTTGGTGGAGAGAACTCCAAGCAGTCTCTCGTTGAGCATGGAATCAATAAAGCCACCCACATTTTCGTCTATCAGTTCCCGAATCGGTTCAATGCCGTCCGCTTTACCGACACCTAAAACCTTTCCCTTACGGCTGATTACCAGCACATTGGAGTTCAGTATTTCCCGCATCACTTTGCATATGTCATTAAAGACAACCTTGCTGGAATTGTTATTGTGCAACAATTTCCCAATTTTTCGGGTTTTATCCAAAAGCTGTACACTACTCATATGCATTCCTCCATTTTATGCCGAATTACCCAATTACATAATTATTTTAGCACATTCTTCGGAAGATTACAACTTGTATACAGTTAATTTATTTCACTTTTATGATTTTTTTGACAATTCCGACAAAACATGATATCCACACTGTTCGTCAGAACATACTAACTTATTTCCTTTTTCCAGAAGCATTGCCCCGCAATTAGGACATTTTTCACCCGACGGCTTCTGCCATACCATGTAATCACATTCGGGATTATCAATGCAGCCGTAATATTTTCTACCTTTTTTCGTCTTCTTCAGCACGATATCCTTACCGCACTGAGGGCAGGCCACACCGATTTTCTCAAAATACGGTTTGGTATTGCGGCACTCCGGAAATCCCGGACAGGCCAGAAACCGCCCGTGAGGACCGTATTTAATAACCATATTCCTGCCGCAGAGCTCGCAGATTTCCTCGCTGATTTCGTCTGCGATTTTCACCTCGGCCAATTCCTCTTCCGCCAGCTTCACGGCATCGTCCAAATCCGGATAAAAATTTGACACAATCGTCTTCCACTTTACGCTGCCTTCCTCCACGCTGTCCAGCAAAGCTTCCATATTGGCCGTAAAGTTCACATCTACAATGGTGGGAAACGCTTCTTTCATCATGTGGTTGACCACTTCCCCAAGCTCCGTCACATAAAGGTTCTTATTTTCCCTGACCACATACCTTCTGCCTAAAATAGTTGTGATCGTAGGAGCATATGTGCTGGGACGGCCGATACCGAGTTCCTCCAGCGCTCTCACAAGAGAAGCTTCCGTATAATGGGCGGGAGGCTGTGTAAAGTGTTGTTTCGGGTCAAAGGATTTAAAAGAAAGCACACTGTCCGCATTCAGTTCACCGTTTAAAGCATTCTCTGCTTCCTTATCTTCATCGGACACATATACGCTCATAAAGCCGTCAAACACAATTCTGGATGCCGCCACCGTAAAAATGTACTCTTTGGCCTGAATTTTTATGGTGGTGGTCTCATACTTCGCGCCGCTCATCCTGCTTGCAACAAAACGTTTCCAAATCAGCTGGTACAGCCGGAATAAATCCCGAGGCAGCTGTTCTTTGATTTCCAAGGGAATCCGGCTTATATCCGTGGGCCGGATGGCTTCATGGGCATCCTGGATTTTCTGGCTGTTTTTCTTCTCGGAGGTGACTGCCGCCTGATACGCATCAC
Organism: uncultured Acetatifactor sp.; assembly: GCA_910589655.1. Taxonomy (GTDB): domain Bacteria; phylum Bacillota; class Clostridia; order Lachnospirales; family Lachnospiraceae; genus Acetatifactor. Next base: position 68,958 of record CAJUTJ010000058.1, read on the forward strand.
CGTACTTTTCACCGATAAATTTCCTCGCCATGCCTTCCGCTTCTTCGGATACTCTGGTGGAGTCGGTACGCAGATAAGTAATAAGCCCCACCGTTCCCTCTCCCTTTATGTCCACGCCCTCGTATAGCTGCTGCGCCAGCCGCATGGTTTTCTGGGTGGAAAAATTCAATGTCTTGCTGGCCTCCTGCTGGAGTGTGGAAGTGGTAAAAGGCAGGGGCGCTTTCTTCACTCTCTCCCCCTTCTTAACCTCACTGACAGCATAATCCGCATCTTTTAAGGCCGTCATAATCTTTTTAACCTGCTTTTCGGACGCAATTGCCTGCTTTCCTGCCAAAGTACCGTAATACTTGGCCGTAAGAGGCTTCTTCTCACCCTTTACGCCTAAATTTACATCCAGCGTCCAATATTCCTCAGGTATAAACGCATTAATCTCGTCCTCTCTGTCACATATAATACGCAACGCTACCGATTGAACACGTCCTGCGCTCAGCCCTCTTTTGATCTTCGCCCAAAGCAGCGGTGAAATACGGTATCCCACCATGCGATCCAGCACACGGCGCGCCTGCTGGGCATCTACCAGATTCATATCGATCTCACGGGCATTTTTCAAGGATTCTTTGACCGCTTTCTTGGTAATTTCGTTAAAAGTAATTCTATAGACTTTCTTATCCTCTAATTTCAGGGCATAAAACAGATGCCATGAAATCGCCTCACCCTCACGGTCAGGGTCGGTTGCCAGATATATTTTTTCCGCCTTCTTTACTTCCTTTCGCAGATTTGCCAAAATATCACCTTTTCCCCTGATGGTAATATACTTCGGCTCATAATCGTGTTCCACATCAATCCCCAATGTGCTTTTGGGCAGATCCCGCACATGACCGTTGCTTGCCGCAACCTCATAATTGGATCCCAAGAATTTTTTAATGGTCTTCACTTTTGCAGGTGACTCTACGATTACCAGATATTTTGCCATTGGAAAAACCCCTTTTCTGTCAATTTCTGTTTCTTCTATAATTATAGCGCTCACACACAACGTAATCGTGAACCACTATACACCAAAAAATTCAGGGGCGCAAGTTTTTTATAATAATTTAATTGTTTTGGCGCCTGCATGTCTCGCAAAATCGCATAGAGACACGATTTTGACTTCGCGGGAGAGGCTGTCTCATTACCTTTTCAATTCTCCGGTAACGAAAACAGCCGCTTTATTTCACACTTCCAGTCATGCCGCCATCTCTCCGGCGGTATCACAGCCTCCGTCACCAGACATTCCGGATTCGGCGCCAGCACCTGACGGGTCACTTCAAACACCTTGCAGGCATCGCACAAGATACAGTCCGCATCGCCGAACTTCACCTGCTCCGCCGCCCCCGTATCATAAAATGCCTGCTCCAGCTTCACGAAATCTTCCGATATATGGGGCTGCATGACATTGTAATGCTTCCGCATGTAAACAAGCTTTCTGCTGCCGTCCGGCATCGAAACCCAAAGCTCCACGGGCTTATCCGTCAAACGGTTGGGCACATTCAGCACTTCCTCCACACTGTGGATAAATGTATTCCTCTCATGCCCCACCCCTGCCAGCAGCACTTTTCCCTTTACCTGTCTCAATCTGTCGTAACATCCCCCCGGAGTACAGGGAGTATTGCAGTTTTCCTCTCCCTCCACATAATCCGCGGCCTCCCGGCCAAAAGCTGCCATGCTGTGGGTGGGATGAAGGGAGCGCACCACCCCCGGACGTTTCCGAAACAGATTTGTCAGCAGACCCACACAGGATTCCTCCCGTTCCGGATCGTAAACCGGGTGCTCCGGACTCATCTGCGCCCATGTATGTGTGGGCAGAAGCAAAAGCCCTTTCCCAAAGTATTCCATCCATGCGTCCAATACCGTATCCGCGCCGCCTTCCACTTCCCCTATGGCCTTCATGGAGGAATGAATCAATATGGTATCTGTTTCCTTTAATCCTGCTTCCTGAAGCTGCTGTTTTAAATCCTGCTTTGTATATGGCATATTTCTTCTCCTTTTGTCCTCTCACCCGCAAAGCTACCGCTCAATATTTATCCAATGTTTTTGCCGTAAATTCACTCCGCAAATCCGTAACCGTCTTTTTGATCCTAAAATCATATCTCACTTTACAATCCCCGGCAGTCCGTCTTCCGGTGCCGTATGAAACGCTGCCGCCGGATTACTTATCGGCGAATTTCTCACAGATTTTTTTGTCGGTATGGTAAAATCCATACAATAAAAAAGCTCCCCCTATACATGCCCCGATAACAATGGAATACTCGACGGAAATCCGAAGCAGCAGTAATATAACGCTTATTATAACTTCTACTACTATCAAATACTTTCCCAAAGAAATATAAATATCCGGCGCAGTATATCCGCCCTGTCCATAATATTCGTTCCTGTCAAAAAGAGAGCATCCGGATTGTCTCCAAATGCTCTCTTTCCTCTATTGAACCGTTACCTTACTTCTCCTTCTTGGGCACAAATTTCATGCGGAAAAGATACCACATGCTGCCTGCCAGACAGATGGAGGAATACGTACCGCAGACAATACCCACCATCAAAGGCAGTGCAAAATCACGAATGCTGGTGACACCTAATACATACAAAACCGCAACCATAATAAAAGTGGTCAGGGAAGTGAAAATACTTCTGGACATGGTCTGGGTAATACTCCTGTTCACCACATCCTTCAAGTCGTCCTTATGAGACATGGAAGCCATATTTTCACGGATACGGTCAAAAATAACTATGGTGGCATTGATGGAATAACCTACAATGGTAAGCATACATGCCACAAAGGTATTGCTCACGGACACTCTTGCCACTGCATAGAAAGCAAGCACCACCAATACGTCATGGAGCAATGCAACGATACTGCTGACACCGAAGCGCAGATCCTTAAAACGGATTCTGATGTAGATCAGCATACATACGATTGCCACCGCTACCGCAATAATGGTATCGGACTTCATTTCGTTGCTGATGGTGGAACTGATGGTCTCGGTGGTAATCAAGTTCTTGTCCACACCGAAATTATCCGCAAGCATATCGTTCACCGCGTCCCTTTGCTCCACTGTCAGGGAACCTGTCTTGAAAATCACTTCATTGGAATCCTGAACGGTCTGAATCTGTACCGCACCGGTAATCCCTTCCATAAGAGGAACCACCTCGGCATTTGCCTTCTCCAAGGTCATTGCCTCGTTAAAGGTCACGCTGGTCTGCGTGCCGCCCTTGAACTCCAGACTGTAATTCAATGCGTCACCCGACGATGCCTTATTGACACCCATCACCACAAAGCCCGCAACTACCAGAGCGGCGGAAACTCCGAAGAACAATCCCTTCTTGGATAAAATGTTCAGCGCCTTAGGCTCCTTACCTACGCCGTAGAGTTTCTCGCTCTTTAATCCCAAAGCGTAGAAAGAATACATAATGTATCTCGTCACCACCAGCGAAGTGAACATGGAAAGTACAATACCCAGCGCCAGCGTCTGTGCAAAGCCCTTTACGGAACCGGGTCCTAATAACCAGAGCACCATGGCGGCAATCAAGGTGGTAATATTGCCGTCGATAATGGCAGACAGCGCTTTGTCAAAACCGATCTTAATGGCATTCTGCACCGTCTTACCGGAGGCAAGTTCCTCACGGATACGGGCGAAAATAATCACGTTTGCATCCACCGCCATACCGATGGACAGGATAATTCCGGCAATACCGGAGAGGGTCAGCGTCATATCAAAACCGTTGATCAGAAGAACCACCAGCGCCGCGTAAGACAACAGTCCTATGGCGGACGCCACGCCTGCAATATAGTATACGGCAATCATAAAGATAATCACAATGATAATACCGATAACTGCAGCCTTTAAGCTTGTCTCAATGGCATCAATACCCAGCTGTGCCCCTACCACCTTGGAATGCAGCTCTTCCAGCTCCAGCTTCAGTCCGCCGATGCGGATGGTGGAAGCCAGATTCTCGGCTCTCTCAAAGGACTCCATGGGAGAAATCTGGGCATTGCCGTCGGATATAACGGCATTTACACTGGGTGCACTGATAATCGCCCCATCATAATAAATAGCCAGTGTCTCTCCTTTATCATGTGCATTCTGAGTGGCCTGAGTAAACTTTTCTTTTCCCTCGTCCGTCATAACAAGGCTTACCACATACTCATAACCCAAATCCGTCTGTATAGAGCCTGCCGCGGCATCCTTTACATCGGTTCCCTGTACCAGAATGGAACCGTCGGCCAGCAGTTCGTCAATTGTCTTGTTCAACACATACATAGGCTCCACGGAACCGTCCGCATTCTGCACATACTGCATGGAATAGTTAGCGTTTCCCTCGGAATCCGTCTCCGCTATAAAATACAAGGCCCCGGGTCTTCCCAGCTCCTGCAAAACTTTAGTGGCATCGTTCTCTCCGGGAATCTCAATGTTAATTCTGTCCGTTCCCTCCTGATATACGATGGCCTCCGTGCTGTAATTCTCCACACGCTTCTGAAGCTTTGCAATGGTATCGTTCATATCGGTAGAGCTGGGATCCTCATCTCCCACCACCTGGTAAGTGATGCTGACGCCGCCTGCCAGATCCAGTCCCAGCTTAATGTCCGATGCACTTCCGTCTCCCTCGGGATTCACGCCAAAAATGTCCACATAAGTGACACCTGCCAGAATCAGAAGGACACAAAGCAGAATGGTGATTGCTTTGTTCTTTTTCATTGTTCTTTCGTCCTTTCTTTTAATAAATTGCTCCGCTAATTAAATTGCTCCGCCGCCTTTAACATAATGGCGCATTCCACACGTTTTCTCTGTAATTCACAGCCCACATCATAAGTATCGTTAATATTGCCGTTAAAATTATAAGAGTTGGCCGCACAGCCCCCGCTGCAGTAAAACTTGGCAAAACATTTCTTACACTTGTCCTTGGCATAGACATTGCAGCATTTAAATTCGTCCCGGATATCCTCCCGTACAATGCCCTCCTCCACATTTCCCATGAGAAATTTCTCGTTTCCCACAAACTGATGGCAGGGATACAAATCCCCCCATGGAGTGACTGCCAGATACTCCGTCCCCGAACCGCAGCCGGACAGACGCTTGGCCACACAGGGACCGCCCTCCAAGTCTATCATAAAATGGAAGAAATTGAAACCGTTTCCCTCCTTGCGGCGCTTTATCATCTCCGCCGCCAGCTTATCGTACTCCGCTTTCAGCACAGGGATGTCCGCTTCTTGGATGGCATAGGAATCCGAAGGCTGCGCCACCACAGGTTCCACGGAAATCTGCCGAAAGCCCAAATCGGCAAGGTGCAGCACATCCTGAGAGAAATCCGGATTATTATGCGTATAGGTGCCCCGGACGTAGTACTGCATCTGGTTCCTGCTCTCCGCCGCCTTTTGGAACTTAGGCACAATCACATCATAACTGCCCTGTCCGCCGCGGAAAGGCCGCATCCTGTCATGGACTTCCTTCCGCCCGTCAATGCTGAGGACAATGTTTGCCATTTCCCTGTTGGCAAACTCCAAAACCTCGTCATCCAGCAGCACGCCGTTGGTTGTCAGGGTGAAGCGGAATTTCTTATGATGAGGCTCTTCCAGACTCCTGCCGTACCCCACCAAGTCCTTGACCACCTGCCAGTTCATCAGCGGCTCGCCGCCGAAGAAATCCACCTCCAGATTCACACGGTTGCCGGAATTAGCCACCAGAAAATCCAGCGCCTTCTTCCCCACGTCAAAGCTCATCAACGCCCGCCTGCCGTGATATTCGCCTTCCTCCGCAAAACAGTATTGGCAGGCAAGGTTGCAGTCGTGGGCAATGTGCAGGCAGAGAGCCTTCACCACCGTCTGCCGGTTTTTAAAATCAAACACATAATTTTCATAGATATCCGGAGCAAACAGCTGTCCCTGCGCCTCCAGCTCCAGCACTTCGTCCACGGCCTCCGTAATCTCCTCCTCGGGATAAGGGATATTGGCCAAGTTCAGCACCGCCGCCTTGATGGTGGCGGCATCCTTGATTCCTTCGTTTACAAGGGGCTCCACCAGCGGAATCATATCGTATACGATATCGTCCACCACATGGACGGAGCCGCTGTTCACATCCATGACAATGTTATACCCATTGCTCTTATATTGGTGTATCACAGATCAATTTCCTTTCTCACAATGTTAAAACACAGAAAAGAAGCAGCGACCGGAATCGCTGCCACTCTGGTGTACCACAACGCTCAATTATTTAATCTTCTCACAGCTCTGGTTTCCCACGGTGCAGGAAGTCTTGCAAGCCGACTGGCAGGAAGTCTGGCACTCGCCGCAGCCGCCCTTCTTCATAGACTCCTTTAAATCTCTGGTAGTCAAAGTCTTAATGTGCTTCATATTTTTCAGCCTCCTTAATGGATGTTCAGTCTACAGACTTTTAAAAAGTAAGCACATTATATCATATAATGCACATTTGTAAAATACTTTTTTTATATTGTTTTAAATTATATGTAACAGCCTGTCACAGTTCAGACAGCCCCTACCACGAAGCCAAAATCGCATCCCTATGCGGTTTTGCAAGACAAGCGGGCGCCAAAACGCATTCTTTCCGCGTTTTGTATGCATTCTTGTCACTATTCAGCGACCTGTCTGAACGGTTAGATCAGCTCACCATTCCGCCCAGCATTCCTCCGGCGGCACACAACACCAATGTAGTGACGGTGGAGTCCCCCAGATGTCCCGCCGGTTCTCCCAATACCATTGACACTCCGGCCAATACAAGAAAATAGGCGCTCCCCATCAACAGCCCCCACAAATATTTCCGGTTTTTCAGCTTTTTTCCCACCACAAAACCCGCAAAGAAGGTAGCCAATACATAAATGGCAATAATGGCAATGGACACAATGTTTTCCGTCAAGCCCACCTTATAAAGAAGAAAGGCCAGCAGCGCTAAAAATGCTCCTGTCAATATGTACGAAAAAAGCAGAATTTTCAGCAAAAATAAGACCGGTATGTTTCCTTGATTTGATGTTTGTTCCATCTTCAAGCCTCCCATATATCTATAAATTTTCTATAAAATAATATGCAGCGGCGCCCGCAAACTTGACAGTGAGTGCATATTAATGTATATTTAACTGCAAATAATAATAAAAAGGAGTGATTTTTTTTGGATGCCCCAGGTGTCATACAATTTATTTCTCTAATTATTCTCGTGATTTTATCAGGTTTTTTCTCTTCGGCGGAGACGGCTCTCTCAACCGTCAACCGCGTAAGGATGCGCACTCTTGAGGAAGAGGGCAGCAAACGCGCTGCCAAAGTCAATAAGATACTGGAAAACTACAGCAAAATGCTCAGCAGCATTTTGATCGGCAACAATATTGTCAATCTTTCCGCTTCTGCACTTGCCACCACCCTTGCAATGCAGATTAACCTTGCGGTGGGAATTGCAACCGGTGTTCTGACCATCGTCGTCTTACTTTGCGGCGAGATCATTCCTAAGACGTGGGCCATGCTTTCTTCTGAAAAGATTTCCCTCGCTTACAGCGGAATTATATATGGATTAATGCAGCTTTTAACTCCGGTTATTTTTATTGTAGATAAGCTGGCAAACGGCATTTTACGCCTGCTGCATATTGATCCCACGAAAAAGATTACCACCATGACCGAGGCGGAGCTCCGTACTTATGTGGAAGTAAGCCACGAAGACGGTGTCATTGAATCGGAAGAACGGGAAATGATTTACAATGTGTTTGATTTTTCCGATGCACAGGCAAAGGATATTATGATCCCCAGAATCAATATGGTATCTGTGGACATCAACGACAGCTACGACCGGATTATGTCCGTATTCCGGGAATCTATGTATACCCGCCTTCCCGTTTATCAGGAGGACAATGACAATATTATCGGGCTGATCAATATCAAGGATTTCATTCTCTGTGACGATAAAGAAAGCTTCCGCGTAAAAGACATCCTGCGCAACGCTCATTATACATATGAGTTCAAAAAAGTGGCGGATTTACTGTATGAGCTTCGTGAGAAGACAACCAACGTCACTTTTGTCCTCAATGAATACGGCGCCACCGTGGGTATGATTACATTGGAGGATCTGCTGGAAGAGATTGTAGGCGAAATCCGCGACGAATACGATGAGGACGAAGAAGAGCTGATTCAGGAGCTGGGTGAGCGTATCTATCTCGTGGAGGGCAGCATGAAGCTTGACGATATCAATGATGAACTTGACACCGAGCTTGACAGCGAAGACTACGATTCTATCGGCGGCCTCATTATCGAGTGTCTGGACCGGCTTCCGGAGGACAACGAGGAAGTCATTTTAGAGAGCGGAATTCATCTGAAAGTACAGGGAATCGAACAGAACCGTATCGTAAAGGTATTGATGACTCTGCCTGAACCGCCTGCGGCGGAATCGGAAAAAGAATCCTCCGAAGACATTTCCGAGGAAAACGCTTCTTAAGTCCTGCGCCGTAAAACCGATTGCATTTACACAAGCCTTGTCGGCCTTTCCGCTGACAAGGCTTCAAATTTCTATATCCTCTTTTACGGATTATCCGAAACGACCGTCAATATACTCCTTCGTCCGTCTGTATTTCGGCCTTGTAAATATAAGCCGTGCCTCTCCGTATTCCACTACCTTTCCCGCCAAAAAGAATGCGGTGTCATCCGACACTCTTGCCGCCTGCTGCATGTTATGTGTCACCACTACCACCGCATATTTCTTCTTCAATTCCTCCACCAGCTCTTCGATTTTTAGTGTGGAAACCGGATCCAGAGCCGATGTAGGTTCATCCATCAAAAGCACTTCCGGTTCCACCGCCAAGGCTCTTGCGATGCACAGCCTCTGCTGCTGCCCTCCGGAAAGTCCCAAGGCCGGCTTTTTCAGCCGATCCTTCACTTCCTCTAAAATGGCCGCCCCTTGAAGAGACTCTTCCACAATCCTGTCAAGCTCCCGTCCGGATCTGATTCCGTGGATTCGGGGGCCGTATGCAATATTGTCATAGATACTCATGGGAAGGGGATTGGGCTGCTGAAATACCATGCCCACCTTTTTCCGGAGGGATGTAATGTCCACCCTCCTGTCATAGATATCCTCACCGTCGAGCAGAATCTGCCCCTCAACCTTCACATTTCCCACCAGATCATTCATACGGTTGATACATCTCAAGAAGGTAGACTTTCCGCAGCCGCTGGGGCCGATCAGCGCCGTAACGGCACGATCCCTGATTTCCATATCCACATTTTTCAGCGCATGGTTTTTACCATAATAAAGATTCAGGTTTTTTACCGATATTTTGCTGTTTTCCATTTTCCTCCCACTTTCGAACATACCGGTCCGGCCGGTCCGGCCGACTCAGGCAATCCATATCATCTCCGATCATTCGCATCACGGCTGCATTGGTCTGCGCTCCGTTTTCAATCTACGCCGGATATAAGGTGCCGGCATACAGCGCCGTCAGCCGCCAAATTATGAACCGTATTCTAACGTGCTTTCCTTGCGGCCAGCTTCATCAACAGATTTAACAAAAACAGCAATACCATCAACACACAGCCTATGCCGAAAGCCGTCTCATACTGCCCGTTCTGCATCTGTTGGTAAAGTTCTACGGTCAGTGTTCCTCCCGATTCCATCACTTTTCCTCCCAGTGCACGCAGACTGCCCGCCAGCCCGTTTCCCAGCTTGGGCAAAAGTCTGTTGCTTCCGGCGGTAAACAAAAGAGCTGCGGATTCGCCCATGATTCTGCCCACGGACAAAATAATGCCGGTCAAGATCCCCGGCATTGCGGAAGGAAGGAGTACGGTACGTATCATGTACCATTTGGTGGCGCCCATCCCCAAGGCTCCGCTTCGGTAGCTGTCGGGAACCGTTCTCAACGCCTCCTGCGTGTTCCTTATCATCAGCGGAAGCACCATCAGCGACAGAGTCAACGCACCTCTCAGCAGAGAATAATTCAGCCGTAATACATCCCCGAAAAAGGTCATCCCGAACAAACCGTAAATAATAGAGGGAATGCCGGATAAGGTTTCCGTGGTAAATTCAATCAGGTTCACCAGCTTCCCCGGCTTTGCATATTCATTCAAATAGATCGCCGCTCCCACGCCGAGGGGAGCGGCGATGAAGAGCGTCATAACGATCATATACAAAGTATTCAGCAGATTACCCGCAATTCCCACCGTCTGTCTCAGATTACTTGTGACAGAGGTCAAAAAGCTCCAGCTGATCTTATGCGTCCCTTTCGCCAAAACACAGACCATAATCCCTAACAGCAGCGTGACCGACACGGACACCGCACCGTATATGGCCGCCTCCAGAAACAACTCCCCCGGATGTCTGTGTTTCTGATAAATAGTATCCCTCAAGTTTCCCTTCCCTTCTTCAACACATGATTCAATATCATATTGATTATCATAATGAACAGAAACAGTAGCAGTCCTATGGTAAACAGCATCTGTCTATGGGTTCCTTGGGCATAACTCATTTCGGTGACAACGGCCGATGTCAGGAAGCGAACCGAATGAAACGGCAGGGGAAGATTCACGCTGTTCCCGGACACCAGTGTGATGGCCATGGCTTCCCCTATGGCTCTGCCCACTGCTAACACGATTGCCGTTACCACACCGGACTTGGCTGCCGGAAGGACGGATTTAAAAATGGTCTGTGTGCGGGAAGCCCCCAGAGCCAGCGACGCTGCTTTAATGTCTGGGCTCACCGCTCTGATGGCCGTCTCACTGACACTGATTATGGTAGGCAATATCATTATGGCCAGCACAAAAACAGCGGAAAGAAGATTGGAACCGCCCGTAAACTGATGCGTCCGTGAACCTGCAAAAATTTTTTGTTCCAGCCTGTACATCAGAGGATTGAGCAGATAATTGCCCAGAAGGCCGTACACCACGGAAGGGATTCCAGCCATAAGCTCCACCCCGGATCTTATCACCGCTGCCATCCGTCGTTCCGCCATTTCCGCCAGAAAAACCGCCGTCAATATTCCCACGGGGGCGCCCAGCATAACAGCCAGCCCTGTACCTATAACCGAAGTCAATATTATGTACAAAATCCCGTATTTCGGCTCCGCCGCCACAGGCTCCCAGACGGAACGAAAGAGAATTTCTTTTATGCCCACCTTGAAGACGGCAGGCACACCCCCAACCATCATATATAAAGTAATAAAAATTACTGCAAATACGGAAAAACAGCCGCACAATGTAAAGACTGCCTGCGCTGCGCCTTCTACCGCTGTCTTCCTCGCCGAATCATGTTTCAAGCCTACCATCCTTTCCGTTCTGCCGTCTGTCAATTTCCTCTACGGCTTAATAAATTCTGACCAATCCCGTCTGTGCCGCGATGTTCTGTCCTTCCTCACTGTATACATAGTCGAACCACGCCTGAATCAGCTCGTCTTGTTCCTCTATATCACCTTTCGTTACCATTACAAAGGGCTGGCGCAAGGGATAGGTTCCCTCTCTGATATTTTCCGCCGTGGGCGCCGTTCCGTCCAGAGACAATACCGAAACGGAATCATCCACAATGTCCGCGGACACATAACCGATAGCTCCCGGAGTAACTGCGACTTTCGCCATAACGGCACCGGTGCTGTTCAGTTCGTTTGCATAATCACATTTGTTCTCCAAACCCAAAACCTCCTCAAAAGACAATCTGGTGCCGCTGCCGGCCTCCCGCCCCATAACCACCATAGGAGTGTCGGATCCTCCCAATTCGGACCAGTTTCTCACAACACCCGTATAAATGTCGGACAGCTGCTGTTTGGTCAGATTTCCGACGGAATTGGAAGAATCCACACATATGGCAATTCCGTCAAGAGCTACCAGATTCTCCACCGCTCCTTCTGCCTTTTCCTCTTCCTTTACGCTTCTGGACGAATTTCCGATATCGGCGCTGCCGGAGACTACCGCCGCAATCCCTCCTCCGGAGCCGATATACTCAACCGTCACTCTGACATTGGGATATTGCTCCATAAAGCTTTCCGCCCAAGCATCGGAGAGCTTTTCCATAGAAGCCGAACCTGCCAGCTGTAATGTTCCCGACAGTTCCTTCCCGCTTTCTCCCGGAGTCTGTGATACCTGTATAACAATAGGCTCCCGGGCACTCTGTACTGCTGCAGGCTCCCGGGCACTTTGTACTTCTGCAGGCTCCCGAACACCCTGTACTTCTGCAGGCTCCCGAACACTTTGTACTTCTGCAGGCTCCCGAACACTCTGCATTCCGGTGTTTTCGTTTCGGAAGCTTCCCAGACATGTGTCGGTAAGAACTGCCAGACAGATCACTGCCAACAGCCTTCCCAGATATGTAAATTCCTTCTGCAATATAAAAACGCCTTTCGCAAAGTTTTATTATATACTATGCGTAAAGCGTTCTTATTGCTACAACTCTGTTTGATTCCCATATGAAATGATTGATCCGCTTTCCTTTCAGGCAGTCCGTATCGTTTCCAGAATGCCCTGCGCAATGGCGTTTGCCGTCTCGTCAAAACGCTCGTCAAAAAGCTGGTTATCCGCGTCCGTATTGATAAATCCCACCTCTACCAGCACGGAAGGCATCTCTGTCCTGTTTAACACCACCAGATTCGTGCGCTCATTGACACCCTGATCCTCATATCCCACCTGAACCAGCTGGTCATTGATATTGCGTGCCAGACGCGCCGCTTCTCCGTACCTGTTGTAAACCAATGTCTCTATTCCTGTATATTGGTTAGGATAAGGACTGGAATTACGATGGATGGATACGAAATAATCCGCCCCCAAAGCATTTCCTTCCATCGCCTTCTGATAGGGAGATTCATAAATATCCGTGGTTCTGGTATAATACACATCCACCCCGTTCTGTTCCAGAATGCGCCCGACTGCCAATGCCAATGCCAGCGCATCATCCTTCTCCTGCCGTCCGTTGTACGTGGCACCGGGATTGCTTCCCCCGTGTCCGGCATCCATCACTACTAAAGCCATCAAAATAACCTCCGCAAACCTTTCTATAAGGTATGTGGAAAGTGTGCTCTAGGTTCCTCTTTACACTTATGACTTGTTTCCGACAGAAACAAAAGCTTCTTCGAAGCATACTTATCATTCCAGTACAGAAAAACCGCGGACAGCCGCCGAAATGTACAAACAACTGCAATAAATGCCTGAATGTACAATCGGCTTTTGCCCGCGGGTATTCATATTCCTGATCAACAGGTAGTGTCCACAGCCGCACCTTTGATATCTTCTTGGATCAGCTTCATTTTATTCAATATGTTCTGCACTTCCTGTTTCACATCGGTCTGCATCTTGTCGAAAGTAAGCATTTCTTCCGTAGGCATATCTTCCAGAAGTTCTTCCTCTTCTTTGCGGTGTTCCTTCTGTTCCTCGATACGCTCTTCCAGTTCTTCCTTCTCTTCCTTGATCTCTTCTGCCTGCTCTTCTCTCTTCTCGGCCTCCTCTTCGATGTGATCCTTGCCTTCCTCCACCACCATACCTACAATTTCGTCTCTGGCAGCATCCAGAATATCCTCTGCCTGCTCTTGAGCCTTATCCATCTCGCGATGCTTCAGCTTCTCTATTTTTGTGGCACGGATAGTGCTGTTTTCCTGCTCCACCTGATTCTCATTGGCAGAAATCTGATTTTCATAAACCTGTGTTTCCTCCCTCAGGTTTTTCTTTTCGACGGCATAATCCTCCGCGCTGACTTCGCCTGCTTCATAGGCCTTCTCCAAATCTTCCGCGCGGGCGTCAACGCCTGCCTTTTCATCCAATAATCTCTGACGGTCTTCCACCAGCTCTTCAATATTTTGGTGTCTCTTTTCAATGTCCTCGTCGATGGCCTTGTCACCGTCAAAGGCATCCCCGACTACCTTCATTGCCTGCTTTTGAGCTTCCTTTTTCCTCTGCTCAATACGGCTCTGAAGAGAATTTTCCTGAGGATTCAAATCTCCCGCAAATATGGTTTTTCTGTTTTCCTGTTTCTTTCCTGAACCCTCCGTGGCCAGACTGTCTCCGGGCTGACCGCCCACAAACAGGGTAATGTTGCTATCTACTTTCATCGCTTACCTCCTTGTAATTTCTTTCGACAAAGTATCATGAACCTACACTCTAACATATATATCGGTTCGCGGAAAAGAAATCATTATCACATTTACTACATAATTAAGCCGTTTGGTGACATTTCAGCCAACAACAGGCAGCCGCACTCTTCCCGTCATGCCGCCATCTGTCGGATAGTTGGAATAGGTGACTTAGAGAATATCCATTATTCAAGGGTTTCCAATGCCCCTATGAACTTGTAATGGATAGTAAGTCGTTGAGTTTTCTGCCCGTCTATCTCTACGGGTTCAGAAACAAGAATTTTTTCTATAAGTTGATTGATTATCTTAAAATTGAGTTCCGTTATTCCTGCATAACCGCTTATCTGCTCCGCAAACTGCTCAATGGAAG
>CAJUTJ010000059.1 GCA_910589655.1 uncultured Acetatifactor sp.
ATACTCACCTCTGATTTCATTGTAAAAAAGGACGCCATTTAGGCAAAAAATCGTCGTGGAACATTTTATTTTTATCGTGGCATTTACTCAAACCGGAGAAAAACAGACCCACGACGAATCCCGTTCACAATTTGCTGTTTTGCTGCTCAGCACACCTCTGTTATTCCATATGGAAAAACAGGAACAAAACACATGAAAAGCAGCTCGGAAACTGTTTTATAGTATACCACAAACATTTTAAAAAGTACAGAAGAAATCAAACGTTTGTTCTTTTATTTTAAAAACTTGTAACAGTTCAGACAAGGCACTGAACCGTTACGAAAACTTTCTATCTCTCTCCGGTTCGGTGAAACTTCTTTCGTATATTCCTCAATTCCCGGCATCCCATACGCTATGATACCTTTATTATCAGCATAAGCATCCATTGTTATGAATTCTTAGGCATGTCCATTAAAATTTAACACCGCCTTTGGATTGAATGCCTCTTTCGGCAGAAGCGCGCGGTATATGCTGCGCAAATCGTACCAGTGTTTTCTACGCATCTATATTTCGGGGTCTGAAGCCTGACTTGAGCTGTGGCTTTTCTGCTTTGGGATGCCCTATTCCATCCACCGGCCAGAATCACTTTGGCCACTGCCGTATAACGAAAAGAGACATTCTAACCAAATAGTTGACAAGAATGAGCAGAATGTGGGTAGAATATTATTAGGAGACAGTCAGATGATTTTTCAGGAAAGCGAAACGGTTGAACTAAAAGCAATTGTAGTACTTGAATGCAATGTCTGAACCTGCAAGGCAAATGCAGGTAAATCCAGAGGATGGCACACCGGAAGAAACGGTGATTGCACTGGCAAAACAACGGGGGTATGTTACAAGAAAAAAACAGAAACGCTGCTTGGTATGGGTCAATCATCATGCGGACGGCGGCTAAAGAAAATGATTGATAACGCTCTGCTTATTCAAGAAGGATAGGGTAAGAACATCCATTATTGTCTTTCTCTAGCCTGTCCATATCCTCCAGATAGGAATCAACCTTTGCCAGAGTTTTGAACTCTCTGTCATACAGCACAATCCAGCCAGACTTCTGGAGACAGAGGACACATCCCTCGCGGATAGCTCCGCAGCCCGATATTTTCCGATGTTATAGTAGTGGCAGGCTGTTTCCATCAAAACAGTCTGGAAGCCTACCGTAGCAGTGCGTCCCTTGGTTGATTCTTTTGATGTTATGATCTCCAGTATTGCCGGCATCTGGGTTGTCAGGCCGATCCGGTTGGTAACAGCGGCTCCGGAGAAGTATCCGTAATCCCGTTCATGGCAACAGATGCCCGCGAGCCGCAATATTTCCGGCAGTTTTATTCCTTCATCAGTTCCAGAAGGATTTCCTTTGCTTTCTCCAGCTGATTATCGGGACGATCCTCATTGCCGTAATATGCCTTACCGTCAAATTCCACCTCCACATCGGGTGCGATACCGATACCATGGATATTATGACCATTGGGCGTATAATATGCACTGATGGTAATCTTCACTGCCGAGCCGTCCTTGAAGGGCATTATCTGTTGTACAATACCCTTTCCGAAAGTGGTCGTCCCCACCAAAGTGCCGATTCCGTGATCCTTGATGGCTCCCGCCATAATTTCGGATGCACTTGCGGAGTTCATATCCACCAGAACCACCAAAGGAGCCTCAAACTCTCTCTTCCCGTCGCACGTATATTCTACCCGTTTACCGTTCTTATCCTCAGTGTAAACAATCATTCCCTCCGGCAGAAGCATTCGGGCCATTTCCACCACCGCGTTCAGGCTTCCGCCCGGATTCGCACGGAGATCCAAAATCAACCCTTTCATACCGGAACCTCTGGCCGTAGCCAAAGCGTCCGCAAACTGGTCAATGGTTACTTCGTCAAACTCGGAGACCTGAATATATGCCATTCCGTCTTCCAGCATCTTCAATGATACGGTAGGATTCTCCACTTTTCTCCGGGCCACGGTGACATCCAGGTAATCCGCCTCGCCTTCTCTTACAATGGTCAGAACCACATCCGTTGCCTCCGGTCCCTTTATCATGGCCACCACTTCCGTCAAAGACAAACCGTAGGTGGATTCTCCGTCCACCTCGTAAATCAAATCATTGGCGCGCAGATTTGCCGCCTCTGCCGGAGCCCCTTCAATGACACCGCTGATCTTAGGCAGCGAAGTCTCCGTATCCAGACTGATGTATGCCCCGATTCCGTAATAAACCCCTTGGGTCTGTTCCATTAACGACCTCAGCTCTTCCGCCGAATAGTACTCTGAGTAGGGATCTCCCAAGGATTCCATGATCCCTCTGTAGATGCCGGTCTGCATATCTTCGTTGGAAACATCCCCCAAATAGTAATATTTGTCGATCGTCTCCTCCAGCCCCTGAAGCTTTGCGATAAGTTCCGGATTAATAGCCGAACCTTCTTCAAAATTCGTCTGGTCAGGCGGGTCTATCATCTGCTGTATGGAATCTTTCAGTCCGAATCCGATATAAGCAATGGCGAAAATAAGAAATGCTCCGGCTAACCCCAGTATCATCCCGCCGAAGAACAATCCCTTCCCGCTGCCTTTTGCTTCGCTTTGAATCTGTGCGCGGGTTCTTCCCGGTTCCATATAGGCGGAAGAGATATCCGGAAAGGCATTGCCAGCCTCCGGATGATTTGAAGTATCAGCGCCGTTTGATGAAATATTATCAAAGTAGCTTTTATTTTCGTCCATGATAATCCCCATTTCTGCGCTGCTCTTTGCGCATAAGCGACTTTGCGGCAAGCAGCGCACAGACACAAGTCGCCTTGTAAAAATGTAAATGCAGATTTATTCTTTTAAGTAATTCCATGGAGAGGTATATTCCCCGTTCAAACGCACGCTGAAATGTAAGTGATTCCCGGTAGAACGTCCGGTGCTCCCCACTGCTGCAATCGTTTCTCCCCTTACGACAATATCATCTTTCTCCACATACAAAGCCGAAGCGTGCATATAGATCGTATACAGTCCGTCCCCATGGTCAATCATCACATAATTTCCCATAGTGCCGCTGTATGTGGCCGCAACCACCACTCCGTCATAAGCCGCATAAATAGCGGTTCCCTTGGGCGATGCAAAGTCCACTCCGTTGTGGAATTGTTCCACTCCCAAGGTCGGATGAATCCTCATACCGTACTCATCCGATATTCTGGTATAAGATGCAAGAGGAAATTTAAACATACCGCCGTCATAAGTCAATACCTTGCCGTTGCTGGCAATGATTCTCTTCTTCTCCTCGGCAATGGCAGCTTCTAATGCGGCAATCTCCTCTTCCTGCGCTTTTATTTCCGCCTCATACTCCTTAATTGCATTAGCCTTATTGTTGATATCGGTCTCGTAGCTGACAATGTCCCGGGACTTTTGATCAATGAGATCCTCCAAATTCTGCTGTTCCAGTTCTACATTGTACTTGGCCTGATCCAAAATCTGCTTCTCCAGTTCCAGCTCGTCTCTGCAAAGTTCCACATATTCGCGGATCTCTTTATAATCCTGCCACAGCTTACGGTCATATGCCACTACTTTTTCCACATAATCGGCCTTATTCAGAAAATCTCCGAAATTGGACGCCTTTAACAGCAGATCCACAAACTGCGGCGTTCCCGTCTCATATACAAATCTTATGCGGGCAATCATGGATTCTTTCTGATTTTCTTCCCGCTCCAAAGCTTCCTCCAATTCGGCCTCGTTCTGTTTGATTTCTTCCTCCTTGGCAGCAATCTGCTGATTCAGTTCGATAATATTCTGTTCTATTTCCATTAAACTGCTGTCCAGCTGCGCCACATATTCCTTCAGATTAGCTCTCTTGGTTTCCAATTCTTTCTTGATTGTCTGCAAATTGGTAAGGCCGTTTTGAAGAGCCTCCTTTTCCTCTTGAGCCTGTTTAATCTGTTCTTCTTTCTCCCGGATAATGTCGGAAGTAACGGGAGACGTATTTGTCCCGGCGGCCACCGCCGTTATCCGCATACAGGCTGCCAGACACAGCACTAAACATATACAAAGAAATTGTTTCTTCATAGGCACCTACTTTATACACGAAGATGTTTGCGCACAGTTGAAAAGCTTCCCAAAAATCCGATTCCTATTCCCACCGCGAGGGACACAGGCGCCAGTATCCCAAACAATTCGTCCACCGACAAAAATTTGAGAAAACTGCTGAGAACGGAAAATCTCTCCATTACATAAGACAACGCATAATTATAAATACTGTAAATGATACCCAGAGGAATAACCGCTCCCATTAATCCGATCAGCACGCCTTCCAGTACAAAGGGAGCCCTGACAAAAAAGTCCGTTGCACCGATATATTTCATAATGTTAATTTCCGCAGATCTGACGGAAATTCCGATAGCAACGGTGTTGCTGATCAAGAAGATGCTGACTGCCAGTAATATGGCAATGATTCCCATGGATACATATGCAATCAAAAGGTTCACACCGCTTAAAGTATTGGCGGTAAGCTCGGAATAATTTACCCTGCGGACCTCCGGTATAGACTGCAGCCATGTCACAAGAGCGCTCTGCATGGACACGTCACTTAAAAATACCTCATAGCTGTTCTCGCCTTTTAAAGGATTTTCCGGAAATCCTACGGCATATACTTCTCCATAGCTTTGTGTGGCAAATTTCGCCCATGCCTCATCATCGGAAATAAATTTGACTTCCGATACTTCGGAGCGTTTGGCAATCATTTGCCCCAGCTCTTCAATTCGCTGGTCGGAAGGAACCACATGATCGGGGCTGCAGTTCGCCCCGTTTAAGGCGTCCCCCTCATAGTGGAAGAACACCGTCACGGATATCCCCTCCTCCGCAGTCTTCACGATACTCTGAAAATTTGCTACAATGGCGTAAAACAGGCCGAACAAAAACAGACAGGCGGATATAGTCGCGATGGAAGCTAAGGAATACCACTTATTGCGGAAGATGTTGGCAAATCCCTGTCTGATGGTGTAGAATAAGCTGCTAATCTTCATCGATATATGCTCCCCCTTCTTCGTCGCTGACAATGACACCCTTTTTCATGGTGATAACCCGCTTGCGCATGGCATTGACAATCTCCCTGTTATGGGTCACTACTACCACCGTAGTTCCGCTCTCGTTAATTTCTTCCAGCAGCTTCATAATTTCCCATGAGTTCTTGGGATCCAAATTACCTGTGGGCTCGTCCGCCAGCAAAATGGAAGGGCTGTTTACCAACGCTCTTGCCAGCGCCACACGCTGCTGCTCGCCGCCGGAAAGCTGTGTGGTTTTCGCTTTATATTTTCCGGCGAGCCCTACCGTCGCCAAAATTGCAGGTACATTTCTCCTGATTTCCCTGCCGGGAGTCTCCACGATTCTCTGTGCAAAAGCGACATTCTCATACACATTCCTGTCGTTCAGCAGTCGGAAATCCTGAAACACCACTCCAAGGCTGCGGCGGAATTTAGGAATCTGTCTATGGCGCAGTCTTCCCAAATCATTTCCCAGCACATATACATCGCCGCTGGTAGCCGTCAATTCCCGCAGCAGCAGCTTAATCAAGGTAGATTTACCGGAGCCGCTGTCTCCTACTATAAATACAAATTCCCCTCTCCCGATACTTAGCGTTATACCATTCAGTGCCGGAGATCCCGTTGAGTACGTCTTATTAACATTGTTCAGGAAGATGACGCCATTTTCCTCTATCATCTGCTCCCGTCTTTTTCTCTGTATTACTTTGTTAGCCATCCGTTTACCTCTTGTGCGATTTACTGCAAAAGTCCCATCATCATTACGACGCCTAAATTCTCTGGCTTTTATGCATTGCGGCGCCGCCGGTTGTATGGGAGTTTTGAAAGTGCTTCGCAATTATTCCTCTTCATGCCTGTCGTTCCATCTATTTGACGACAAAATTCTAACTATGGTTCCGCCCCGCACTCATAAAAATGAATTCCCGATTCGTTTATTTGTATCTATTGACTGTTTTTGGGGACACCAAGGACCTTGAAGCCACATATTTTATCCCCGTTTTACTAACGGAAATTTTTCCAATACCTTAACCGGAATAAAATCAAAAATCGGAATTTTCCATGTATTTCATATATTTTACAACCATCAACGCAATCTTAAAAGTAATAGCGTCTTCAAAAATGCGCAGATCCAGCCCGGTACTCTTCTGAAGCTTATCCAAACGATAAACCAGTGTATTCCTGTGAATAAACAACTGTCTGGATGTCTCCGAAACATTCAGGCTGTTTTCGAAAAATTTATGTATGGTAGTCAGTGTCTCTTCGTCAAATTCATCCGGACTTTTTCCGCCGAATATCTCTCGAATAAACATTTTGCACAGCGGAATGGGAAGCTGGTAAATCAACCGCCCTATCCCCAGCTCACTGTACGCGATAATCTGTCTCTCGTCAAAAAAGATTTTACCCACATCCAGCGCCATCTTAGCCTCTTTATAGGAACGGCTGACTTCCTTGATCTCCTGAATCACCGTGCCGTATGCGATTCTGATATCCTGAATGCCTTCCTTCTCCAGAGACTGCCCCAGAGCCTTTGCAGACTTATCTATTTCTCTGGCCGGGTCGCTTTCGGAGAGTTCCTTGACAACGATCACATCATTTTCATCCACGGCAGTGACAAAGTCCTTGCTGTTGCTTCCGAAATGCGCCCGTGCCAGCTCCAGTACATTATTGTCCTTACCGTTTGCCGATTCCACCACCAAAACCGCTCTGGGGGCATCTGTCTGAATGTGAAGCTTCTTGGAGCGGCTGTATATATCTACCAACAGCAGATTATCCAGCAGCAGGTTCTTGATAAAATTATCTTTATCAAAACGTTCCTTGTATGCCACCAGAAGATTCTGCAATTGAAAAGCCGCCATTTTGCCGATCATATAGACATCTTCCCCGATTCCGCCGGCCACAAGCACATATTCCAACTGCTGCTCGTCAAAAATCTTAAAATATTGATACCCTTGAATTTCCTGAGAATCTGCGGGGGAAGCCGCAAATTCAACCGCCGCTTTGGAACAATTCCTCATTTCGGTGGTTGACGCCACGTCTTTTCCGTCCGTATCCATAATACAAAACTCGACTCTGGCTATTCCTTTGAGACCTTCAATAGTATTCTGCAAAATTTGATTTGAAATCATAACACCCCTACTTCCTCGTTTTTTCGATCCCCAATAATACACTTTCATATAAAGAGTACAAAAAACGACATAAAAAAGCAATAGGTTTTTATGAAAATTCACAAAAATATTTAAAAAACAAAAAAACTGCCCAAAGTTTCACCTTCAGGCAGCTACACATTCCTATCTCAGGTTCAGACACTCATATCAAAGTTCGCACCAACTGCCGGATTCACGCTTCTCTCCATGGCAGCTGCATCTATCATCTGCACCAGCCCGTCTCCCAATGCTTCGTTTGTATCCATCGTCTTGCTGAGCACTGCCACACCAATCTTTGACATGGTAGAAATAGCGCTCAAATCCATCGACAAACCAGCAATATCCATAGTAAATGCCCCCTTTCACAATGATATTTTCTTTGGTGTGTATATCATAACACAGAATTTTCCCCAATACCAGACCTTCCTGAATTTTTTCATTTTCTTAAGAAATATGTGGTACTGTTCACTTGCTGTCACCGCGAAGTCAAAATCGCGTCTTTATGCGATTTTGCGAGACATGCGGGCGCCAAAACGCATTCTTTCCGCGTTTTGTGTGCATTCTTGTAACGGTTCAGTGACCTGTCTGAACTGTTACAATATGGGGTTGCTGTGAACGGAGGGAACAGCAACAATACGGCACATTATTTTGCCGTGCTTTTCGGATTCTCCTCTTGACGCGCCGGTCTATTAATGGTAGACTGAACACAAACGCAGTCTATTAATCATAGACCAAACAAAATGATCGCTCGCACAGATTGCAGAAGCCGCAAACAAAGCGCTTCGGAACGGAGGGAATATGTTTGACCAAAAAGCCCCGACTCTTTTCAGGACAGCCGCCTGCCTGTTTCTATCCGTCTTGACGGTCACCGCTTGTTCACCGCAGGAACAAGCCCAGACCGAAAACACCGCTCCTGCCCCTTCATCGGAAACGCTTATTTCTTCCGATGAATATGTTCCCGTTGCGGCTTGGGATGCCTCCGGCATTGAACTTTACGCGGCACATAAATTAATGGGGGACACTCTCTATTATATGACCGGAAAATGGGATTCCGCAGAAGGCGGGTATAGGGAAGCTTCCATATGCAGAAAAGAACGGGACGGCGATGCGGAAACTATTTTGAACTTGGACGGGGAAGGGGAAAAGTTAATTCTTTATCTTCTGGATGAATCCGAAAATTTATATTACCTGCATTCCGCGCAAAACGGAAGAGATCCGGAGTATATTTGGACAAAGCTCTCTTCCGATGACGAAGTCCTATATGAAACAATCATCGACAGACCTTCCGGCAGTAGAGAACAAGAGGCGTTCGGCAGACTATGCACCTCATTTTTGGGGGAAATAGACAAGGACGGCAACATTGCCGCCGTCAATATGAGCGGCGATTTGTATCTGTTTGACGAAAACGGACGGTTCCGCACTTCCGGCAAAACAGGATGGGACGAAAATACATATAATGTTCTGGAATACGGAATGGTAAATGCCGGCCGCCACGGAATCTTTCTCTATCATGTAAACGGCGGTTCCGTCTCCTTGCAGCAGATGGATATGTACAAGGGGGTATTAACGGATGCGGCGGAAATCAAGACAGATTCCCGTTCCCTCATCACATTGGAGCTTTACAGCGGTTATGACCAAGGCATCTATATTGTGGACGACAACAGCCTCTGGCAGTATAATTTTTCCGACGAAAAGCCCATAACTCTATTAAATTGGAGCGACAGCAACATCAGCATGGCCGGATACGGCATAGATGCCGTGGGCATACTGCCCGAAGAAAAATTTTACATCATGGTTCACCAACCCGGTGACACGGCATCCATGGTAGAAATTTCATTTCGAAACAGGGCGGAGATTCCCGAAAAGCAGACGGTTATATTGGCGGCAGGCATACATTCTCTTGATTCCCTGACGGAGCTGGTCAGCGATTTTAACCGCCAGAGCACGGAATATCAGGTAGAGATCCAATCCTTGGAATATCGTCCTTCGGAATCCGTGGATGATTACTCTGCTTTATACACGGATCTGCTAAAAGGCGAGGGTCCGGATCTCTTCCGTCTGGACGCCATGGGGATACCTAATTTAGCCGCCAAAGGCGTTTTCGAGGATCTCACCCCTTATTTTGCAGAGAGCAGTCTCGTCCATGAAAGTGATATTATCCCTTCCGTATTGGACGTCTGGACTATGGACGATAAAATCATTTTTGCTTTCGAAGATTTTAATATAATAGGATTACTGGTGAAAAAAGGCACTACCGACCAAGGAGTATGGACCCCTGACGAATATATCCGTCTGGCGGAAGAGCATCCTGATTCCATACTGACAAATCAGGATCCGCTCTATTTTTACAATGAAGTCTTTTACAATTCCATTTACGCCGATTTGTCGGATTATGTAAACTGGAAGACAGGGGAATGCCATTTGGACAGCGAAGAATTCATTTCCATGATAGAAAGGATCCGGCAGCTGGAACAGCCTGAGTTGACTCTGGAAACCATCACTGCCATGGACGGAAAAGAATATACCTTCAAAGTCTCCGTCATTGGGCAGGACGAAAACGATTTTTATAACGGGCTGCTTTTAACCCAATCTATGAACTTATTCGGCCTGCCAAACTATGCCAAGGTCCTTGAATACGGCGATTATGCCGAAATTGCAGGTTATCCTACGAACAAAGAGGAGCCCTATTATGATATGATGCCCCAAAATGTATATGCCATTAACAGCTCTTCTCAGGTAAAGGAAGGCGCCTGGGCCTTTCTGGAATTTATGTTGTCGGAAGCTCATCAAAATACCCTGACCTCCTTTCCGGTACGGCAGGATTCCTTTGACAAATATCTGACCAGAACGGAATTTAACAGAGGGAGAACGGTGGTTGACTTCACGGCGGAAGAACTGGATGCCTTGCGTGAGCTTGTAAAATACGTGCATTGGACAAGCACTTCCACCGGAAGAGACATGCTGCCCCTTATCACGAAAGAGATCGAAGCGGTATGGGCAGGCGATAAGACTCCGGCTGATGCCGCACGCATTATGCAGAACAGAGTCAGTATCTTTGTAAACGAGTAGCTGTAACCGAAAAAGTCAAATACAGGATAATGTGACTGCCTGCAAGGCAAATATCATCCGGATTAGAGAATTCACAAAGCGATATTATGGAGGTTAAAATGAACGAATATAAATTAGCGGACTTTGAAGCCAAATTTGCCGATATCATTTGGGAAAGGGAACCTATTTCATCCCCCGAGCTTGTAAAAATATGCGAAAAAGAACTGAACTGGAAAAAATCCACCACATACACCGTCCTGAAAAAACTGATTGATAAAGGCGTCTTCCGGAACAAAGATACTATAGTGACCTCCATTCTTTCCCGTGAGGAATTCTATGGGCGGCAGAGCAGGCTTTATGTAAAAGAGACCTTCGGCTCCCTGCCCGGATTTTTGACCGCCTTCTTTCAGGGCAGAAAAATATCCCCGAAGGAAGCGGAAGAACTGAGATCCTATATCGACCACTTTGAAAAGTAACCAATTAACCCGTAACGGCTATTTCCCTAACGGCAGCGCTAATGTGCTGACCAGATTACTTTCCGCTAAATAGCGCAGAATATATTTTCAGTCTGCAAGGCAGATTTCCGACGGCGCAGCGGTGGCTGCGTCTAGGCAATCTAACGCTGCAGATGGAAATTCAGGCAAGATATTTAACGAAATGTAATACGATCAGTACATTAGTGCTCCATCCGGCCAGAAATTGAACCCTGAAGCAGCCTGTTTCGCACCATCTGCGCGCACCACTTCGCGGAAATCAAGAAAGGCAAAGGTAATAACTCTATGAATCTTACAGAAATCTTCCTAAAAATAGTAAGCATGAGTATCACTGCATCCTATTGTGTATTGCTCATCTGTATCGCCAGATTCTTCCTGCGGCGCGCGCCGAAACTATTTTCTTATCTGCTATGGAGCATAGTCGCTTTACGCCTTGTCTGCCCCATATCCGTCGAAAGCAGTTTCAGTATGGTAGACAGCAATCTCAGTATGATTACCGGGCACATTGAGTCAGTCCGAGAGAACTTCCGCCGCGACAATAGCGGTTATGACCGTTTCTCAGACGGAATATGCGATAATAATATGGCCGACAGCAGCGGGATAAACGGAAGCAATTTAAACGGCTGCAATATCGGCAGCGGTGACACAGGCGGTAACGGCTTAAGAATTGGCAATTCAGAAAACGGTTTCATCTACAGCATTATGAGCTGCAGTAACATAGATGGCATTCGCTTAAACTACGGCAATACGGACAACAGCCTTATCAGCAACAGCGAAACCGACGGAATCGGTTTCATCAGCGAAAGCAGCTCCGACGCAGGAGCTCCCGGCTCAAACCATGGCAATGCCAGCGGAAACGTCACGGCAGGAGTCGATTCCGGCAGCGACGGCCTCAACGGCGGTTCCACGGCAGCAGACGACTCAGGCAGTATCCAGTCCACAGTGAGCAAGGGAAACCTTCCCCACAGCCTCTTAACTGCCGCAGCCTGCCTATGGCTGTCAGGTATGCTTGGAATGTTCGGTTATTGTATCCTTTCATATCTGCGCCTATACCGCCGTCTTAAGGAAAAAGCGTCTTACACCTGCCGCTACAAGGGGATACCTGTCTATCATGTAAGAGGTCTGGACACTCCTTTTGCAGCAGGATTTACCAAACCGACGATTTATCTTCCTACAGAACTGGCGGAAGAGGAGGCCCGCCAATGTCTGGCGCACGAATACACACACATCCGCAGAAAAGACCACATCATCAAGCAAGCCTCCTTTTTATTGGTCTGTATATACTGGTTCCAGCCCTTAATATGGCTGGCTTTTCACCTAATGTCTAAAGATATGGAAATGTCCTGCGACGAAATGACTTTGCGGAAGGCAGACTTAGAGGAGCGGAAAGCATATTCTTCTACTTTGGTGCGATTATCCAGTGGAACACACCGTTTTTCCGGCTATCCTCTTGCCTTTAGCGAAAACAGCGCCTCCACCCGGATCAGAAATATTTTGAACCAAAAGAAGCCCACTGCTTGGATACTGGTCGGATGCAGTGTTCTTTTACTCCTGTTTGGTGCAGGACTTTTAACCAATCCCATAGGCCCGGAGGAAAGCGCGGCGAACCCCTCCCATTCTCTTACAGAGACTTCCGGAGATATTCCGGACGACTCCCTTGGCGGGAACCCGCTCTATGATCCTCCCGTTTACGACAATCCTTCTCCGGACAGCCGGCAGACGGCTTCCGGTTACGATAGTCCTTCTCCAGACAACCGGCAGATGCCTTCCGGTTACGATAATCCCTCTCCGGACAGCCGGCAGACATCTCCCATGATAGAGGAATCGGAGGAAGAGCCTTATCCCGCCATTCTGCAAGAATTCTATCCGGAGCTGCAAAATGCTTATCGGGAAGGCAATGAGGCAAGCGCTTCGGAATTACAGCTGGAAATGAAATTGCGGATGGCCTCCTACTGGACGGATCTGGTAAGCCAACAGAGGAAAATAGAAACGCAGCTGAAACAGCAGGCCAGCGGCGGCACCGGTATTACCGAAGAGCAAATAGAATCCTTGTACAAACAGCTGCTATCTGTTCAACAAATGGCTGCACAGACAAAGGAGCAAATGGACTATATGAAGAAAACCGTTGATGCCATAACAGGAGCCGCTAATATCGCTAAGGCGGCCGATTATGCAACGGCTTATCCTTTATCAGGAGTTTGTGTGAATAATGACACAATTGTCAGAAGTCTGCCAAAAGAATCCGCGCCCCAGATTGACGTCCTCGCTTCCGGCGATACGATTACCGTTATCAGCTTTGGGCGGTATATGCTTCAGGAAGACCAAAATCTGGCTGATTTCTTATTATCCGACACGGAAATACAGCAGGAATATGAGAACTTTGCCGTTGTTCTGTACCATTCGGAGACAGATAACGGCAGAACCACGAGAAAAGGATACGTTGCCATAGACGCATTGGATATCTCCGGAAATGCCCCCGAAACCTATATGCATTGGATCGGGAAAACATGGAGTGAGGCATTCTGCAGCCAAGACGGTTCTTTGTTGTATCAAATGGCGGCAGACAAAAAAAGTTTTATGAAATGGGAATATATAGCCGGCATACATGACACGGAACCCATTCAGGTGGAATTTAATACTTCCAATCCTTACCCTCAGCAATTTTACTCTGTGACCTTGCTCACGGACCGCACTTCCAAAAGTCCGGCGGTATCCGGCATGGATGACATCGCCCTGCAGTTCTTCGTGCAGACTCCGGAGGCCGGCGTATGGACTCAGAGGCAGGATCTGAAAATTGCCGCCACAGTCCGGGAACTGCAGAATGTCAAGCATATTTCCGATTTGTTAAAAGATACCGTTTTCTTTTCGGAGATCAGGAATTATGAGCAGGTCACGAGCTGCAGCGAATACCGGGACGCATATCTGGCCTCCCCCGGCTCCCATCCCAGCTGCTTTGATTTCAATGGCAGCGGTTATGCGGCTTTATACTGCGCGGAGGACAACATTATAGCCAACACGGCCAGTTACCGCTATGAACTGGATTCTGCCGAAAGCATCTTGCAAAGATACTTAAATCTGTCCGGGGGCAATGGGGAAGCCGACACCTTGATCATGAGGCTCAGAGATGACAATAATTACATGACCGGACTCATACAGATGACTTTCGTGGAATATACCTTTGACAAGGCTGACGAGAACGGGCAGAATCAGATCACCGTTCCCATGTATCATGACAAATACTGGTATATCTGGGTGCCGGGACAGGATGAGGCGCTGGACAAAATCATATATGATTTGCAGGAAGATATTTCGACCGAATCATAACGATTCAGCCTTCCGCTAAATCCTCCGAATGACCTTTTCCTTAATCTCTATTTTGCCCTCTTTTAACAGCCTGCCCACTGCGCGCTTGAATTCGTTTTTACTCATACCGGTTTCATGGGTAATCACTTCAGGCGCTGCCTTGTCGGTAAAAGGAAGAACCCCGTCGTAGCTGTCGATAATCTCCAAAAGCTCCTGAGCATCCACATCCATCTGCAGATATGCTTTATCCCGGATGCTCAGGGTCAGCTTTCCGTCCTCTCTCACCTGCGTCACTCTGGCAACCACTTCGTCTCCCAATTCTGCCTTGCCGTACAACTCCCTTTTGGGTATCAGGCCGGAATAGAGATTGTCCACCGCCACAAAGGCTCCGAAATTGTCACTGATTTCATACACCTTACCCGTGACCTTGTCGTCGGTTTTATAAGGACTGTCGGTACGCAGATTCTCATATACATTCATGGTGGCGCAAAGCCTGCCGCTCTTATCAATGTAGAGAGATACGAGAACATGGTCCCCCTCTTTTACTCTGCCCCTCTGCTGTTTGAAGGGAAGAAACAAATCTTTTTCCAGCCCCCAGTCCAAAAAGGCTCCTATCTTTCCTATCTGTGCCACCGTCAGTTCCGCCACTTGACCCATCATAAGCTTCGGCTCTCTGACCGTCGCTATCATTCTGTCCTTGGAATCACGGTATACAAAGACCTCCACGGAATCCCCGATCCGGCTTCCGGCAGGCACCTGCTTAGAGGGAAGCAGCACTTTATCCTTCTGCTCCTCCTGTTTCTCCGCAAGATATACTCCGAATTCCACTTGTTTTACAATATATAATACTTGTTTTTCTCCTAAACGAATCATAGCTCCTCCTTTTTCAGAAACTCAACTACCACATAGGGCGCTCCCCCTTCATCCGTAAGAGACACCACAGCCTTGTCCTCGCCAACCATAACACGTGGCATTAATAAGTCATCCAGAAATGCCTGTTTCTTATATTCCGCCCGAAGCTGTCCGATGGCAAAGCCGGAGGGAAGAAAGTCCATGGCCATATCCACAAACCGGCCGTTATTCACATGATGGTTGGTATCTAAATGATGCTGTTTTACCACGATAACTTCTCTCGGTATCCCTCCCTCCGGAACGGCAATCTTTCTGGGTGCATACTCCATTTCCAGCTTTTCGCCAATACCGTATCCCAAGGCCATCTCTTCGCTGACCGAAACAGGCTTTCCCGTATCCGTATTCAGCAGACTCCAGATAGAATTGGCCTTTGCCAGATATTTCCCGTCTTCCGTCGTCATAAAAAAATTACGAAATCCCATAAAACCCTTCATGCCATAGGGCTGTGTACCGATAATAACGCTTTCGCCAAACCTTGGATAACGCTCCACAACAATCTGCCATGAACACAATACCCACACCAGATGCTGTTCCTTAAAGTAATCTACTCCCAGCTGTACATCCTCGGAGTGAAAAGTGGAGCAATCCTGAAAATAATTGAGAAGAGAAGCCATCGTAAGCTTCCCCTCACTGTCTGTCTCGCTGTATCTGATCCTGCTGTCAAACGTATACATAATCCTTGGCTCCTTCTTCCGTTTCGCCCGCGCCATTCGTAAAAACGCGCCTCCGGCACTCCTCGCTGCTCCGCAGCTTCTTTTGCTCAATTCTTGGCGCTCCCTCAGCCCATGCTTACAACCGGCAACTCGTGCAAGCACGGTTTCCGGATGTATGCATGGGCTGGCTGAACCGGTGTCATGCAAATAGTTGTATAATGATCACGATGATCCAGAAGATGCAGTATAGGAGCATCCCCACGTTGAGTATTACCGTGCGGAAGCGTTTTCCTTTGGGGATTGCCACTTGTCCCTGCTCGAAAACAAACTTATTTTTCACAATGCTTACGATAAACAGTACCAGCGCCGTGATAATTGTGGCAAAGATAAAGAGCGCAAACATCATATAACAGATCCAGCCGAAGGCATTTTCCGACATATATATCATAAGTGCATCCATATCCATACCCGACTGCACAATCTCCATATAGCGTTCCATATCAATCATTTCCAAAAGCTTTACGCTGACCACACCGCCTAAGAAATTAAATATCATGTGTATGATAATGGTAATCTTCAGATTTCCCGTCTTCACATAGAGGAACGCCAGAAAGCAGCCTATGGCAAAAGCATAGATAAACTGATTTAGGTTGCCGTGGAACAATCCGAACATCAGGCCGGACAGCAATACCGCCACGCCCTGACCATACTTTATCGTCCGGTCCACAATGAGCTTCCGGAACACATACTCCTCTATCAGCGGAGCGCAGATTACCATGAAGAGAACGGCAAATAAAACATTGATAGAAGTGGCAATATTCATAATGGCATTCTGTACCATGCCGCCCTTCAGCATACCGATCACAGTGGTAAGAATAGTACCGATAAAGTTGGAAGCATATGCCAGACCAAAGCACATCAGCGCTGCCAGTACAAAGTGCCCCGCCTTCATATTCCTCTTTTCCACCTTCTCCGCCGGTACGGTTTTCACCAGTACAATCAGAATGGGCATACCGATAAGGTACATAGGCAGCATAGAAATCATCAAACTGATATTAGCGTCCATAAGCCACTCCGGCTTAAATACCTGCACCAAAGCAACCGGAATCAGCTGCACCGCATAGATTATGATAGTTCCCAAAATAAACATTCCGCCCAGTTTGGAAAAATGTTTCCTTATAGCTTTTAATGATTCTTCCATAGAATATATCTCCTTTGTTTGTTATCGATTAGCTTTATTTTAACTCTTTCCGCAGGCAAGGTTCCGGACTTTTATAGTAAGTATATCGCACTTTCCATTTTGTTACAACAATTACCTCTAAGTTATCAGCTTCATTTTCCCTCTTTCCGCCGTATAAACGGCAAAATGACCGCCAAAAACAACGCAAAAACGCCTCGCGGCTGCTATCATTATTCTTCCGTTTCATTCTCCGCTCCGTGCCACCCATGATATGTGTTTATCATAATACCCTAACCGATGACTCCGTTCGTTCTGCCTGCTGCTTATGCGCACTTCATTTACTAATCATGGTTTTTTGCCCGATATGCTATATCATACACGGATTTTGCATCACTTTGAGGCAAATTGTTAACAGAAAACAGAATCCTAAAAAAAGCACACAGCCCAGAAGATCTTGCACAAATCTCCATCCGCCGCTTCTATGCAGTTCATATCCGTCTGATGAATATAGAAAAGAATTTATGCTCAAAAATAATAAAAGAAAGAGCGCGCTTACGTATATTACTATTTTAGCACAAACAAGCCATTTGGCCTTCATATTATTATGCCATAGTTTTTGTCTGCCCATTTATCACAGGAAGCCCAAGGCCAAAATAGCCAAAGCATACTGTTTCTGCTGATTTTGCACGCGTCAGCTGACCCGGACTTACTTTCAATGCACTTATTTTCAAACCATTATAGCATCTATAAAGATAATTGGTAATCTCTATAGACGTAACCCGATTTATCGCATTTTGTTATTCTATGAGTACAGAAACAAAGAAAGGGAAAAGACATGGATGTGGGAAAACAAATTACATTTTTCAGAACGGAAAAGGGATACAGTGTCAATAAGCTTGCTACTTTATCAGGAATTTCACAAAGCTACCTAAGAGAAATTGAATTGGGAAACAAGAATCCTACCGTAGAAATTCTCACATATCTATGTGACGCACTGGGCATAACTCTGGGAGAATTTTTTAATACCGAAGCAAAATCTTCTTTTCTGGAAGAACCTTTGATAAAATTAATCTATCAACTGACTCCTGAACAGCGGGAAACACTTACGGCATTTTTATCTTCTATGACCGGTAAATAATATTTTGCCGCCTTTTCCGGCACATAATTTTTGTTAACTCAGGGTATTCCTGAAAATGCTTTCTTTGGAGTGAACGGCACACCTTGCGGGATAAAAGTCTAATATGAGAACGGCAAAAAGCCTGTCGTCCGTCACAGACAACAGGCTCAAAAGCCATAATAGATTCCATAGATTCCTTCAGGCAATTCGCCAAACGGCTGCACTTGCACAGGCATAACTCATGTGCCATGGCTTGGCAAATGCCGCGATGACAGGAAAGAAAATAATAAAAACATTAATTTCATCACATAGGCCTGAAATCCGGCCGGAGAAAATTGACCTATGAATTAACCTATCGCTTCAAAAACATGTCCTAAACGCTTAATCATTTTTCAAAGTATTCTCTCGGTGTTCCCTTAAATGCACCAATCAGTCCTTGTCTGACTATCCTGTCTCCTTGAAAAACATCCATCCACACCGAAAAGAACCCTGTTGCCTTAGCCAGCTCAAGCATCAAATTGAAATATTCCTCCTGCTCAGCAGAATTCATTACTTTCTCCCAAGCAGACCTGCACTGTTCTGCACAACGTCTGGCATAACTTCGTCTGGCATAGCGCCGATCCTTATCCTGTGGACTTCTCGGTATATTTTCCAGCTTAACCATCTGATACAGCCTCTCTGCTCTTTTGCGGACAGCGGACCCTTTCATAATCAGATAGTCTTCGTTTAATTTCGGAATATCGCTACTATATGAAAAGCAATGAAAGGTATCTTCTTCATCCGGCCATATGTATCTGTCCTTTTCTCCTGCACATACAACGTCATGTTTTCTAGCGTTACAATATTTGCAAGATAATAAGAGATTGCTCCATGCCAGTCTGGCTCCTCCCCTTGCTTTTGCCTCTTTATGCTCCACCTCCGGCACATGCTGAATGGGGAATTCACAATACGAGCAATACGCGCCTAGACGTTCTTCCAAACATGCTTCCGCGTCCTGATAATGACGGAACCTGACATTGGGAGCCTCACCTTTATCTATCGGTCTCATTTCATTCCTCTGTTCCTGCTTTCTTTTCCAAATACTTTAGTTTCATATATGCATTATATGCCGGATTATCACTGTATTCTGCGCTGAGAATATCCAGCCTCTCTTTCAGTTCATCCATTCTCTCCTGCGTTACATCACCATCCAAAGCCTGAAAGTACTCCTCCGCAGCATGGAACATGGCCTCTTTCTTTTCACTGTACTTCGCTGTTGGGACATCCATGATATTCTCAGCAATATCTTCAATACTCTCTCCCGAATATGGATCATCAATGTCATTATCTAACGCAATTAATTCCCCCTCTTCCAAAGACTGGATTATGAAAGGAGAATGTGTTGCACATATAAATTGAACCTGCGGAAATATTGTTTTCAATATGCGGACGATCCGCCTCTGCCATGTTGGATGAAGGCTCAAATCAAGTTCATCAATAATAACCACTCCCGGAGTCAAACGCAGTACATCCGCGCCCAAATAGGGATTCAGAATGCACATTCTAGCAGCGATATCCGTGACTATTTTTATGACGTTCCTATATCCGTCGCTTAACGCTGAAAATTCAATGACTGTTCCATCCTTCTGCCGAATTCCTATCTCCCCTATTCTGGACGAATAAATAATCTGCTCTCCTTCTCTTAGCTCTTCGGCCAGACTTTCTTTTAATGCACTCATGATAATTTCATAAGCATCAAGAGGTTTTCCCCCATTCTCTTCCACTGCCAGATTTGCCTGAAGCCTGATATAGTCAAATCCCGTCTGACTGCTTCTCTTTCTATCCAGACAACGCTGGTAAGCATCCGTTCTATTCGGAATTTTACTCATCTCTTCCACTCTGTTTTCATTCCATAACCGAGCTGAGATACAATACCAATGGCAGCTCCATATTTTCATCTGAACCATCTGCCTCCTTGATTAGTGATTCCCATGAATTCACTATTTTCTGCATGGGATTTTTCCCTGAAAATTTCGTCCTGCTTCCTTCCTTTTCAAGTATTCTTTGAAAAGAAAGCTCTTTCTCCTCCCATTTCATTACACACTTGATCAAACATGGAAACTGTGGCACCCCTTGCGGAGCGGCTAATTGTTTGGACATCTTATTATTCTTTCTGCGGACATCTGCATCTGAAATATTTTGAACAAAACGGCTAGGAACATATTCCTTAAATGCCGCTAAGTACGCCCCTAGCATAACAGACGCCGCTCCAAGCACAGAGGTTTTGCCAGAGGCATTTTTCCCAATAAATACATTCATTCCCGGATTCAGATGAAATGTATAATTCTCAAACTTTCTATAATTAGAAAGCAATATACTGTCTATAACAAAATTTTTCATCGTAATCTCCACTCTGCAGCTTTTTTAAGCCGCCTATAAACTACTTGTTTCGGATATAGTCCTCCGCCTCTTCTAAAGACAAATTGTACCGTTTAATAATTGCAGTTTTAATTTCTGCATCCTTATGACCAAAATCCCTCAATGTATCTACTGTACCTTGAATACCTTTCTTAATAATAGCATCTTCTCTCTGCTTTATCTTCGGCTCCATAATTTCCATTAACGCTTCATACATACTTTCATCTCCTATCAACTCTTCGACTATTTTCCTATTTGCACTAATACTTACTTCCAAAACAGAATCTGCCAGCTCTCTATCTGCTTTTTCTATCAAATGATTCCTTTCATCCATCATCCTCCGTAAATCGCCCTTTTCCAGATTTCTGGACAAGCCTTTCAGCCATATATGTGCATCTTGATCCAGTTCGCCTGTGACGACTATTTGTGTAGGAAACCACGTCTTTCCCGCAACATAATAGATTCCCCCGTAGGCTTGCGTCACTTTGCATCCATGCTCTTCAAAATAGTGGAAAAGCTCTATCGGCTTTGCCTCCCGGAGAATGGATGTCGTAATATCCTCTGCCTTTATGCCATCTACAGTCTTTCCATAAGACTTATAGAGACAGGCATATGCCAGCGTTTTGTAAAAGGTATCTATATCCAAATGGTCTTCTGGAGATTTATACTCCATGATATTATGCCCCTTAAAAAGCTTTCCTATTTCGCTGGCAATTTGGACGAAAGCTTCTTTCTTAACGATTAGCAAATCAATCTCCAGCGGTTTTGTATTCAGATTATATTCTTTCTCAAATGTTAAATCTACCCTGTTTTCCTCAAAATCCAGATCCATGGCGGACACAAAAGCCGAATGCCATTGTATTTTAGTTTCTTTCATAAAATCTCCCTTCTGTACTTTTTAGTATATCATTTTTCATTTTCATATACCACCCGTCTATCCAAAAATCCACAAAAATTGCTTTACGGATAACCTTTCATTAAATATGTGTCGAAACCCATCATCCGTCTTATCTTTATATCATCTGTTTTGGAAACTACCCTGACCTATTCGTTCTCAAAAAGGGAGATTTTTACCGAAAAACCAGTAAAAAATTACTGATAGCATTTTTCATGCCCATAGAATAATTTGCAGACCCAGATCTCGCGACCCCTTTGATTTTACCACACAAAAAACTCCGATGAATCGCTACACCGGAGTCAATTTAGCAGCGCTACAAGGATTCGAACCTTGAAATGACGGAGTCAGAGTCCGTTGCCTTACCGTTTGGCGATAGCGCTATTTGTTTGCTACTTGATGTATTATACATGAAGTATTTCCAATTTGCAATACCTTTTATTCAAAAATTTTATTTTTTTAAATCATGCGCAACGGTTCACTTATTTCCGTCACAAGATGTTTTCATACTGTTTTTGCATGGCGGATCTCAGACAGACATGCGTGAAATCGCTCTTTTGTGATTTTCGTGCATAAACTGCCTCTTTACGCATCTGTGATGCTTTCCGCTATTTAGCTGAAAGTAATCGGTCAAGCTCCGCTCTTCCCCCTTTATAGGCAGAATCTGCCTCCCGATACAGGCAGTTATAGAAATCTATGGCCGCCTGCTGCCTCTCTCGTGCCTTTTCCATAGCCTTTTTCGTATAGAAAAGGGAATACATTTTTTCTAATTTATATTTATACTCCTGAAAAAAGGACGGCTCCGTATCCTTCTCCCCATCGGAAACCCGTCCTTCCGGCAGGACGGAATACAGCGGCTCGGACATGCTTCCTTTATAAACCAGCGTCCTTGCGATTCCCATTGCCCCTGTTACATCCAGCTTATCCGCGTCGAATAAAATCTTTGCCTCCAAACTTTGGGGCCGATTGTTTTTCCTGTATCTATGTGTCTGAATACAATGCCTTACTTGCTCCGCATATCCGGTATCAAACCCATGAGCCGTCAAAAATTCGTATGCTTTATCGCCTCCTACAGAGGCATGACATAATGCGGGATTTTCAAACTGCTCTTTCCTGCCGATATCATGCAGCAGACAGGCGCAAATTAACACATCATAGTCAACGCCGACCTCCGTTTTTGCAATGTCCAACGCATTATATAGCACCCGATATACATGCTCCTTATCATGGGCGCTGTCCTTCATACAAGACAGCATAAAACTTTCCAGCAAAGAATACACTGCTTTCTCCATCACTAGTTTCCCTTTTCTGTTCTGATTTACACTATATTTTTACAAAGTTCCCTCTTACCGCTGTCCATACTATCTTACCGATTCCCATACTATCTTACCGATGCCCATACTATCTTACCGATGCCCACACTATCATAGTAAGAATAAAGAAAATGGCTGCTGCCGGCTATTAAGCGTCAGGGAAATCGGTTCTGCGCACAGACTGCGGAAAATGCAGTATGGCGCAGAACCGTTCCTGACGCTCAATACCAAGAAAACGCATCCTTATTAAACTTCAAAAATCAAATCTCCATACGTAGGAATGGGCCATACATCCTTGTCTACCAGCATTTCCAATTCGTCCACAGGCGCCCTCAGCTCTGTCATAGCGGCAAATACCTCGTCCTTATAGAAAAATGCCTGCTTCTTGATATCTTCCATGGCTGCCGCCTCCTGCTCCAGCTTCTCCAATTTTACCAAGGCTTCCTTAGCTGCTGCCAGTTTTGCGGAAACCTCCTTCAGCAGATCGGCCTGTACGCTTGCATCCGCACCGGCTTCCTTCACTGCAATAACCGTATCTGCCAGAGATTTCGTATACTTGATAACGGCGGGAAGGATCTGTTTCTTTGCCATGTCAATCATTGTCTTCGCTTCAATGTTGATGGATTTGGAATATGTTTCATAAGTAACTTCCTCACGGGATTCCAATTCCACTCTGGTAAAAATGCCGAATTTCTCAAATAATTTTACCGCCTTATCCGTTGTCAGTGTAGCCGCAGCCTCCACCATGGACTTGATATTGGGCAGACCGCGTCTTGCCGCCTCTGCCACCCACTCATCGGAATACCCGTCACCGTTGAAAACGATTCTCTGATGCTTGGTCATGTATTCTTTAATCAGGTCATGGACTGCCAGCTCGAAATCTTCCGCTTTCTCCAGAATATCGGCCGCTTCACAGAATGCCTCCGCTACAATGGCGTTCAGTGTAGTGTTGGGGCTGCCGATAGAATCCGCGCTTCCCACCATACGGAACTCGAATTTATTTCCGGTGAAGGCAAAAGGCGACGTCCTGTTACGGTCCGTGGCGTCCTTCTCCAGATCGGTCAGCGTGGAAACACCGGTTTCCAGCTTACCACCCTCCAGAAGATGAGCCGCCTCGCCGGTCTCTACCAGCTGCTTCACCACATCCTCCAGCTGCTCCCCAAGGAATATGGAAATAATGGCCGGAGGAGCCTCGTTTGCACCCAGTCTGTGATCATTGCCCACATCGGCCGCACTCTGGCGCAGCAAATCCGCATGAGTATCCACTGCCTTCATAATACATGCCAAAACCAAAAGGAACTGTATATTCTCATTGGGGGTATCTCCGGGATCCAGCATATTTACGCCGTTGTCCGTGCCCAGAGACCAGTTATCATGCTTACCGGAGCCGTTCACGCCTGCAAAAGGCTTCTCGTGCAGCAAGCAGGTCAGGCCATGGCGCCCCGCCACCTTTTTCATGGTTTCCATCACCAGCTGATTGTGATCTACCGCAATGTTGGCCGTCTCATAAATTGGTGCCAGCTCATGCTGTGCGGGAGCCACTTCGTTATGCTGGGTCTTGGCGGTAACTCCCAGCTTCCACAATTCAATGTTTAAATCTTTCATATAAGAACCGATTCTCTCTCGGATGGTGCCAAAATAATGATCCTCCAGCTCCTGTCCTTTCGGCGCGGGTGCGCCGAATAATGTGCGACCCGTAAAAATCAGATCCTCGCGCTGCAGATACTTTTCCCTGTCCACAAGAAAATATTCCTGTTCGGGACCCACGCTTGCCACCACCTTCGTAGCTTCCTTGTTTCCAAACAGTCTCACGATGCGGAGAGCCTGAACGCTGATAGCCTCCATGGAACGCAGAAGCGGTGTCTTTTTATCCAACGCTTCACCGGTATAAGAACAGAATGCGGTGGGAATGCAGAGAATGACGCCCACGGCATCTTCCTTCAGAAATGCGGGAGATGTGATATCCCACACGGTATATCCTCTTGCTTCGAAAGTAGCGCGAAGTCCGCCGGAAGGAAACGAGGAAGCATCCGGTTCCCCCTTGATCAGTTCCTTGCCGGAAAACTCCATAAGCATTTTGCCCTCTTCGTCGGGATGAGTTACAAATGCGTCATGCTTTTCCGCAGTAATGCCGGTAAGGGGCTGGAACCAATGAGTATAGTGGGTAGCGCCGTTCTCCACCGCCCAATCTTTCATGGCCTTCGCAACCACATCGGCGGCGGCGGGAGAAAGCTCCCCTCCCTGTTCCATAATCTTCTTGACCTCTTTGTATACACTTCTGGGCAGTCTCTCTTTCATCTTACCAAGAGTAAATACTTTACTGCCGAAAAGTTCTTCCACGTTCAATACTTCACTCATTTTCATTCTCCCTTTCCTGAATCAATATGTAACACATCGAACCGCAGACAACAACACACAATCTCTGCGAAAAAAAAGAGTCCCAAAGTAAACTTAAGTTACTTGGAACATCCTCGTTCTAATAAAACCGATGTGCGGAAGCGTCAGGCACATATAACCAACGCTTCATTTTCTATAAGATAACCTACTTTTCCCAAAAATGCAATACCTAAATTAAAATTTTGAGAAAATAGTTTTCAAACGGTTACAGGAAATAACCATTACCGATGTCCGCTAGTGACATTGTACAATATGCCCGCCTGATTGGTCAACCAATATGTTTACGGCGGGCCACAAATCATAACCGTCTGGTTACTGTTCACTTCGTTCACAGCATCCTATGCACGGAAATCGCAAAACAGCGATTTCGCGCATGTCTGTCTCGGGTTTATCACGCAGAAACAGCGTGAAAACACCTCGCGGCGACAGCGAATGAACAGTAACACCGTCTGTTACTGTTCACTCCGTGACCGGTAACGCATGCACAGAAACCGCAAAACAGCGGTTTCGCACACGGCGCTACAGCCTCCGGCAGCAATGCATTCACGTAATCTGCCCTTCGCTTTTATGCTCCGGCAGATTCACAGGATGCCGCTTTCGCGCGAAGCAAATCATATGCTTGGGCTTCCTCCGATAATTTCAGCCAGATTACCTGTTTGGCATGAGGGCAGCTTTCCACAGCCTCACCCTCACCGTTATACATTTCTTCCACAATGGTTTCCACGTTTTCTCCACTTGGCTTCATGATTTCAATCCGATCCCCTACGGAAAATTTATTTTTCTGTTCGATCCGGATCAGGTGATCTCTTTTCTCTTCCACAATCCCCAGATAGACGGATTCACTGATATACGTACTGTTATCATAAATCTGCGTATTTTCATTTGGTTTCCCGAAATAGAAACCGGTGGTAAATTGGCGGTAAGTGCACTGTGCAATCTCCTGCCGATACCATTCCATGCGGCTTCTGTAAACCGTCTCGGACGCAAAACAATCGTCGATGGCTTTCCGATATGTCCGAGCCACGGCGGCCACATAAAGCGCCGTCTTCATGCGACCTTCGATTTTTAAGCTGTCAATGCCCGCGCCCATCAGTTCCGGCAGATACTCAATCATACAGAGATCCTTGGAATTAAAAATGAAAGTACCTCTCTCGTTTTCATAGACGGGCAGATACTCTCCGGGACGTGTCTCTTCCACCACTGCATATTTCCATCGGCAGGGATGGGTACATGCACCGCGATTGGCATCTCTGCCCGTAAAATAATTGCTTAACAGGCATCTGCCCGAATAGGATATGCACATAGCTCCATGTACAAAGCTCTCAATCTCCATCTCTTCCGGAATATTCTTCCGGATCTCACGTATTTCCTCCAAGGAAAGCTCCCTTGCGGACACCACCCTCTTTGCACCCAGCTTCCACCAGAACAGATATGTCCGATAGTTAGTGTTATTGGCCTGAGTGGAAATATGGATCTCTGCCTGCGGCCACACTTCCTTGGCGATGGCAAACATACCGGGATCGGAAATGATCAATGCATCCGGCGGGGCGGGCTTCAGATCCCGCAGTTCCCGAAAATAGTTTTCCGCACCCTCCAGATCACTATTATGCGCCAGAATATTAGCCGTCACATACACCTTCACCCCACGCTCATGGGCAAAGGCTATCCCCTCCGCCATTTCTTCCATGGAAAAATTCTTGGCCTTCGCACGCAGGCCAAACGCCTCTCCGCCTATATAAACCGCATCCGCTCCGAAGATCACTGCGGTCTTCAATACCTCCAAACTGCTGGCAGGTATCAACAGTTCAGGCTTCCTCTTTAATTCAGAGCTCATAATTTATTCCTCTGTACGCTTTCTTCATTCAGTCTTTCGGCCATGCACCGATTTATTGATTCCCGCGAGCAATACGCTAAGCGGCTGCGAAGCCGATATTTGGCGAATGCCGCGAGGGTTACATACCATAGCGTCTTGCGGGCACATTGCGCTCTGCAGCGCTACAAGCTTGATACCCCGCTGCCTGCAGCAGGGTTGTTGACTGTTTGTGCCGCTTTTTCAAATAACGTTATTTCCTGATACTTAAAGTCACCCCGTCACCCACCGGTAATATCACCGTTTCCAACCGAGGATGATGCTTTAACTCATAAAGGTACTCCCGCATACGGGCATGAATCGTCCTGTTTCTTCTGGTCACGGCAAACCGCGATTCTATCACATCGCCGTCCTGAAGCACATTGTCAGACACCAGCATCCCGCCGTCGGCCAGCAGCCGCAGGATATCCGGCAGGAAATGGATATACTGACCCTTTGCCGCATCCATAAAAATGAAATCATATGCCCCTTCCAGCCCTTTTAAGATTTCTGCGGCATCTCCTTCCAAAAGAGTGATTCTGTCCTCTTTTCCTGCCCGTCTGAAATTCTCTTTTGCTATGGGAATCCGTTTCTCATATTTCTCGATCGTAGTTATCCGGCAGTCTTCAGGCCCGTATTCACTCATCAGCAACGCAGAAAAGCCGACAGCGGTTCCGACCTCCAGAATGCTCTTCGGCTTTGAAAGCTGCAAAAGAAATTTCAGCAGGCTCTGCATAGACTTGCGGATAATGGGAACCTGTGTCTCGTTTGCACTCTTTTCTATCTCGTCTAAAAAAGGAGTATTGCCCTTATCAAAGGAATCGATAAAGACAGACAATCTCTCGTCAATTACCATTGGAATTTTCCGCACCTTTCGCAGCCTTAACCGCTTCCGCCATAGCTTCCATCATTTCTTCCCCAGTCATGGAAGTTTTCAGTTCAAAGACCCCCGGCCCTACGTCCTTTGTAAAATCCGAAAAATAGTACTGCAGCATGAAAAGTCTTCCGTCCTTCACCAGACCCTTGCTTTCAAACAGCTCCCCTATGTCGGAAGGGGACATATCTTCGGTGACGGTGACGGTAATTGCTCTTCCCTCTCCGGAGGAGACGGCAGGCTCCGTAAAAATCCGGTATCCGTAATCGTATGCCATCAATGCCCCGTTATATATGGCATAGATGGCAAAAATGGCCACACCGACTCTGAATACTGCGCCGAATACGGCGCCGATTATACTGCTCGTTTTCATAATAACCTCCATGCCGACTTTCACGGCGCAAATCACCCGGCTGCATTAATCAAAATCAATGGCCTCTGTAATCTGCATATTGGCCTTCTGTATCATTCTGCAGAAAGCAAGTTCTGCGGCGAGGAATTCATCTACTATAGGATTTTCCCTGAAATCCTCATAATCCCTCTCGAATTGATCTATTTTATGAAAATCGGTATCTGCACTAATCTGCAATTCATAATTGCGTCTGCGGAAATCATCGAGCTGTGCTTTTAATTCCGGATACTGCCTGACTCTGTCCCGTTCTCTGGCATAGTTTTGATATATTTCCGTATTTTTAATAGCCATGATATACATCAGCACGGCCCGATCAAGCTCGTTCATGTCGCCCTCCTATTTTGATTCCGATTGATTCCGTCCCTGCGCTCCCCGCCTTTTGCCGGAAAAGGGGTTTTAAACTTCCATAATGATGGGGAGTATCATGGGACGTCTCTTCGTTTTCTTCCATACGTAGTCGCCCAATGTGTCTTTTGTTGTGCTCTTCAGCTTGCCCCAGTCATAGATCCCTCTGTCGAGGCATTTCTGCAAAGCCTCATCCACAGTCTGTCTGGCCTCTTCAATAAGCTCGTCCGATTCCTTCACATAGACGAATCCTCTGGAGACGATATCGGGTCCTGCCGCCAGCTGCCCGCTGACGCGGTCCAGACTCATTACCACAATCATAATACCGTCCTCCGCCAGATGCTGGCGGTCACGGAGCACCACGTTTCCGACGTCTCCCACGCCGAGTCCGTCTACCAGAATGGTTCCAACGGGAACCTTTCCCGTCACTGCCGCGCCCTCACCGTCCAGCTCCAGCACATCGCCGGAGGAGAGGATAAACACATTATCCTTATCCATACCAAGGCTTTGGGCAATCTTGGCCTGTGCCTTCAGGTGCTTATATTCGCCGTGAACCGGAATGGCATACTTGGGACGAATCAGAGTATACAAAAGCTTTATCTCTTCCTGACAGGCATGTCCGGATACATGGGCATCCTGAAATATCACATCCGCGCCCTTTCGGAGCAGTTCATTGATAATCTTGGTCACGGGTTTCTCATTACCGGGTATGGGATTTGAGGAAAAGATAACGGTGTCTCCCGCACCTACGGTGATCTTTCGGTGCATCCCGTTTGCCATACGGCTCAACGCCGCCATGCTTTCCCCTTGGCTTCCGGTGGTAATGATGACCTGCTTCTCATCCGGATAATTCTTCATCTGTTCAATTTCCACCAAAGTGTTCTCGGGGATACTGATACATTCCAGATTCCTTGCCGTCTCTATAATGCTGACCATGCTTCTGCCCTCTACGGAAACTTTTCTTCCGAACTTGTATGCCGTATTGATGATCTGCTGTACACGGTCTACATTGGAGGCAAAGGTAGCCACAAATATTCTTGTATTCTTATGCTCTTCAAACAAAGTGTCAAAGGTCTTACCCACCGTTCTTTCGGAAGGCGTAAAACCGGGCCGCTCCGCATTGGTAGAATCACACATCAGCGCCAAAACGCCTTTCTTCCCCAGCTCCGCGAAACGCTGTAAATCGATGGCGTCTCCAAATACGGGAGTGTAATCCACTTTAAAGTCTCCGGTATGCACAATCACACCCGCCGGAGAGTAAATGGCAAGCGCCGCCGCATCCACAATACTGTGATTGGTCTTAATAAATTCTATACGGAACTGCCCCAGATTAATGGACTGTCCGAACTTTACGACCTTACGCTTTGTGCCCTTTACCAGATTATGCTCTTTCAGCTTGTTTTCAATAATGCCCATGGTAAGGCGTGTCCCGTAAATCGGTACGTTAATCTCCCGGAGCACATAGGGCAGCGCACCGATATGATCCTCATGCCCATGTGTGATCACAAAGCCCTTTACCTTGTCAATATTATCCTTCAAATAAGTCACATCGGGAATTACAAGATCAATTCCCAACATATCGTCCGCGGGAAAGGAAAGGCCACAATCCACCACAACAATACTGTCCTCATACTCGAAGG
This sequence comes from uncultured Acetatifactor sp., assembly GCA_910589655.1. Lineage (GTDB taxonomy): Bacteria > Bacillota > Clostridia > Lachnospirales > Lachnospiraceae > Acetatifactor. The sequence goes on from CAJUTJ010000059.1 coordinate 30,003, forward strand.
CAGTAATGTTCATCCCAATTTGCTCCAATCCGCCCAAAGGAATGACCTTCAGCTTGGAGCAGCTGTTATTCTCTTTTTTCTTCAATTAAATCTCCTCCACATTCCTTACAAAAGCCGTAGAGTTTGACTTCATGATTCACAATCGAAAATCCGGTAGTGTCAGTGATCTTTTTCTCCAGTTCCTCCAGCAGATCATCCCGGAAAGAGATCACTTTACCGCAATTCATACAGATCAAATGGTGATGATGGTGCTTTTGTTCATTACCGGAAACCGTCCCCATCTCATATCGTACAAAACCATCATCTAAATTAATCCGGTCAATCAGATGTAACTCATTCAGCAGTTGTATCGTTCTATAAACAGTGGCCAGCCCAATATCAGGGCAATCCACTTTTACAAGCTCAAATATTTCTTCGGCAGTCAGATGTTCTTCCGGACACGACGCGATTGCCTCCAGCACCATAAGCCTCTGCTTCGTCACCTTTAGTCCTCTATTTTTCAATAAATCTTTAAACGCTTTTCTGTCCACTGCCATATACTTACTCCGGTTAATCCCGAACGAACTCAACGTCCTCCAACATATTTTCAAATACACCCGCTACGGCGGCAAGCTCGTTGTCATCGGAAACGATGGAAAACACGCTCTCCTCCTCGCCGTCCTTGGACATGTCTTTCAAAATAAGGGCTTCTCCGTCTCCTTCTTCAAAATCCGTCACCAAAATATAGTTACAGCCGTTAATTCTGGTCTGCTCCAGTACATAAAATTCTACCGGATTATCCCCCTCCGGCTGAAAAGTAATCTTCTCCAATTTCGCCATATTATTCACATACCTTCCTAATCGGGGCATTCCGATACCCCTTGCATGCTTTGGCACACACAGTCAATCAGCTCGACAGCAGAAGCCCGCTGCCTGTCCCGTCCGCCTTACCGCCGAAACAGCATTCTGCGGCATTTCACGGGAAATCACGAAATCTCTTCATTCTTCTTCCGGTCAAGATATCCTTGCAGAATCAATACCGCTGCAATCATATCCACATAATCCTTGCGGTTTTCTCTGCGCACACCGGATTCCATCATCGTCTTATCCGCCGCCACGGTAGTCAGTCTCTCGTCCCAGAGCGTTACGGGCAGCCCCGTCCGGCGCTCCAGTTTTTCCTTGAATTCATTTGTCAATTCCGCCCGAATGCCTTCTGTACCGTTCATATTCTTGGGAAGTCCCAATACAATCTCGCTGATATCATATTCCACAATCAGTTCTTCGATTCTTGCCAGCGTCCTGCGCAGCTTATTCTCCTCCTTGCGGCGGATAATCTCAATTCCCTGCGCCGTCACAAGCAGGCTGTCGCTGATAGCGACACCCACTGTCTTGGAACCGAAATCCAATCCCATGATTCGCATCGGTGTTCCTCCTACTGCCAATTTTTTGTACGGATATACTCCGCCAACAGTTCTTCTACCAATTCATCGCGTTCTACCTTCATAATCAGGCTGCGTGCATTCTTATGACTGGTAATATAAGTAGGATCTCCACTCATAATATATCCAACGATTTGATTTACCGGATTGTATCCCTTTTCTGTCAATGCTTCATATACGGTGGACAATACCACCCTCACCCCAGTCTCAGGCTCTGTCGCTACCTTGAAGTATTGTGTATTTCCTAAGTCCTGCATATCGTCCCCATTCTCCCGTCAAAGTGTGCTGATACGATCGTCTACTTCCCTCTATCATACCTCATTTGTATTTAAAATTCAAGTTTTACCGGAATTTCTTTGGCAATAAAGTAACAGTTCGTTACTGTTCACACCCACGCCACCGCGAGGCGTTTTCACGCGTTTTTTGCGTGACAAACCCGAGGACGCCGTGCGCGAAACCGCTGTTTTGTGGTTTCTGTGCATGTGTTACTGGTCACGGAGTGAACAGTAACAACAGTTCAGACAGCCCTTCCCGCGAAGTCAAAATCGCGTCTCTATGCGATTTTGCGAGACATACGGGCGCCAAAACGCATTCTTTTCGCGTTTTGTGTGCATCTTGTAACGGTTCAGTGACCTGTCTGAACTGCTACGCAATAAAGTATTCGTTTGGTACTGTTCACTCGCTGTTTTTTTACATGAAAATCCAATCTTCCAAACATGCCGCCAGCAGCGGCACAAACAATTAATGAATTGGTGCAAACCAAGGACTGACTTAGTTTCTCTTAGGTTGGGCACAAACAATCAATAAATCGGTGCAAGTCTGGAAGAATCGCTACTGCGATTCTTCCGTGTGAAAACATTCCGCAAGAGAATGATCGCACAGCAGAATTTCATCCGTCAGCATCTCTCTGAAACGCATTTTTACCGTCTCATTCGTCCTAAGTCCTCGCCCCTTCCTCACCGCCGCTTTCACATAATCCTTCGTATGGCCGATCAGATAGATCTCACCGCCGATCTCCTTCTCCTCTTCCAAAAGTACCTCTGCCTCGCCGCCTATGTAACGTCTGCGGAACTCTGCGGACTGCTGTTTTTCCATAGCAAGCAGGATATTGCTTCGCTGCGTCTTGGTCTGCTCCGGCACTTGTCCCGGCATGGACGCCGCCGCCGTTCCCTCCCGTCTGGAGTATTTAAAAATATGCATTTCATAAAACCGTACCTTCTCCAGAAAAGCTTTTGTCTCTGTGAACTCTTCCTCCGTCTCCCCCGGAAAGCCTACAATAATATCCGTGGTAACGGCCGGATTGTCAAAATATTTTCTCAAGTGCTCCACTCCGGTATAGTATTCCCCGATAGTATAATGTCTATTCATCCGCCTCAGCACCGCATCGCATCCGCTTTGAAGAGACAGATGGAAATGAGGGCAGAGCTTTGAAAGCACACTCAGCCTTTCAGCAGTCTCTTCCGTCACAATGCGGGGTTCCAGAGAGCCTAACCGTATTCTTTCCAAACCATCTATTTCCTGTATCCGCTCAATCAGGCCGATCAGTCCGCTCTCCCCTGAATATGCTTTTTTCCCCTCAAAATCAATGCCGTAGGAGCTGATATGGATGCCGGTCAACACTACTTCTTTAAAGCCGGCCTCCACCAGTCCGCGGATTTCCTTTATCACGTTTTCCTGTTTTCTGCTTCGAACCCTGCCTCTGGCATAGGGAATGGCGCAATAAGAGCAGAACTGATTGCAGCCGTCCTGAATTTTAATATAGGCTCTGGTATGTTCCGCCGTCTGTTTTAACGTCATTTCCTCGTACTCAAGAGGATGATTTATATCCGCCAAAGCCGCCCCGTGAAGAGTTTTTTCCTGCAAGACAGTACTCCATGAAGACTTGCCAGACATTACGGTTCCGTGTGACGGCTCGGCCTGTACGGCAGTTCCCTGCGGCGGCTCGGTCTGTACGGCAGTTCCCTGCGGCGGCTCGGCCTGTACGGCAGTTCCCTGCGGCGGCTCGGCCTGTACGGCAATTCCCTGCGGCGGCTCGGCCTGTACGGCAGTTCCCTGCG
>CAJUTJ010000060.1 GCA_910589655.1 uncultured Acetatifactor sp.
ACTGACACCTTGGCTTGTCTGATTTTTCATCTGCTTCGTTGTCGTCAATCGACGTAGCCACCGCTACGCCTCATTCCTCCGCCTTGCATATGAAATAATCATTCTGCGCCAATGTATCAGAAATTAATTATTCGTTGTACCAGTGTACTGTATCATTCACATTTCGCCAAATAACTTGCCTAAATTTCCATCTGCCGCGTTGTCGTCGGTCAACGATGCCACCACATCGCTTCCCTTCTCCGCCTTGCAGACTGAAAATATATTCTGCGTCATTTAGATGAAAATGAATAATACAGTACACTAGATGCGTGTTCCGACGCTGATGCGTCTGAAATCCCTTCCGGACGCTAAAACAAGCAAAGGGACTACGTGTTGTAGTCTACATTCAGACTATCACATGTAGTCCCTTGAGTCAAGGAAAAAGTGTGAAGGAAATCACTAAGCTCGGAAAGACCTCGCTAAGTGATTTCACGCTCTGTGGAGCAGAGCTTCTTCCAGACTTGCACCGATTCATAAATTGTTTGTGCCGACTGCGTCGGCATGTCTATTTGAGCCGCTAAAGCGGCATGGAGGTTTTTATGAAAACTTACCGCAAAATCCCCATCACCACAAAACGGGCATCATCATACTCATAGCTGCAGGTAGCAAGGGTAAGAATACGGTCTTCCGCCTCCGGCTTCACATCGCTTTCAAAAACGCTGTTTCCTACCATCTGATCCAGCCATGCTTTGTACTCCTCCTTAGTGGCAAACTCAATCTGCCACGCATCGCTGTCCACATCCGTCACAAAACCTGCAAAGATTTCCACTTGATAGGATTCCTCAGGTGTGGTGAGCCACAGCACGGGATGTGTATCATAGTAGGACTGGCTCCCGTACTTGGTCAGGCTTGCAAACATACTTCCGTTCCTCATATGGTGTCCATGAATAATGCTGTTTGTATTGGAAAAATCCGTTTCATTCAGGCTGTCCATGAAAATACTGCCGCATTTGTTTTCTTTCCCGTTGAACATATGGGTGAGGTAATAGATATTGTCCTCTCCTTGAACAATGGGATAGTTGATGGTGGTTCCGGGTCCGTAAATCCATCCTACCACGTCTTCATTCTGTGTGCGTAGAGCCTCAAAATTTACCTGAGGCTGCTGGCCGTAATAGATGTGCCCTGAGTCCGCCATACCGGCCGTTGCCGATTCGTCTGTTCTTCCGGTATTTTCGGCCTGCCCCGGACTGCCGGAATCGGAATCTGCCCCTTGCTGTAAAGCCACATCCTCTTCCTCGGGCAGAAAGACATATGCTTCCAGCCCCTTATAGACAGCATCTCCCCCATTGTACTCCAAAAGGATTCGTACCAAGGCTATTATAGCCGCAACCGCCAGTACCCCCAGCAAGCCAAGAATTGCTAATTCCGATTTTTTCCATTTCGTATGCATCTTTCTCTCCCCGTCCGTTCAAAAGAGCGTGAATAAGCACCTCTCTTTTTCTTCTCTATAATATCTATTTAATATTTTAAACCTTTTGGGGCATATTGTCCAAGCTTTTTTACTGCAAGACCGATGCAGCATACACCGCATCGGTCCCACAATTAGAAATTATCTGAAACTATTTCCGTTTTATTTACTTATTCGTTCTTCGTTCCGTTGGAATTACGTCTGCGCCGATATACCAGAACACCTGCACCCGCTGCTGCCGCTACAAGCACAATGCTCCAGATTACTGCTGCAACGTTCATATTGTCACCGGTCTTCACTGCCGTTGTGGTTACATTTTCGCCTGTTTCATCCGAATCGTCATCATCGTCATCCGAATCATCCGGAGTCTCCACGGCGATGGACTTCCAAGCGACCGCAAAAGGAGATGCACTCATTACATGCAGCTTCAGACCCTCCTCCGTCTTAGCCACTTCGGGATACTCTATGGTACCCGGTACCTGACTGTTCCAACTCTGTGTAATCAAATGGCTTACGGTAAAGTCATAATCCTCCTTGTTGGTTCCCTGAGGATAAGGCAGAATTACATCCACGCCTTCCTTGGGAATATTGTCCGCATCCGCATCAACCCAAGTATTACCGCCGTCTGCGTTGACCTTAATGGTAACCTCCCAAACTACGGAAGATGCACCCGCATACGTTTCCTTTGCTACCGTATTCTGCAGATATGTAATCAATTCCGCAATGGTAGAACAGCCTGTTTTATCTTTCACATCTTGCGTTAAGGTCGTCTCAGGAATCGTTGCAGACACTTCTACCTTTACTTCCTGCGTATTGTCCGGCTGGTCAGGATTCGGGTTATCGGTGCCCGGATTGTCGGGATCCGGCTGTTCAGTGCCCGGATTGTCGGGTCCCGGCTGCTCGGTGCCCGGATTGTCGGGATTTTCCTCCGGCTTCTTCTCCAATGCGGCAATAGCATCCTCAATTGCCTTGGCCATTGCATCCACCTTAGCCTGCTCGGTCTTGGAAAGCCCCAAAACTACAGCATTCCAAGCATCCAGAACTGCATCAAAGTTCACATAATCCTCAGGATTCAGCTGGCTTGCCTTCTCGATAGCAGCTGTCACTGCAGTATAGTCAGCGGACTCCATATTATAAATCATATTACCTTCATGATCGGTATAAGTAAAGCTTGTGATTTCCACGGTAGCGCCGATCAAGCCGATACCATAGCGTACAGCATCACCCTTCTTGAAATAATTCTCATTCGTCTTAAAGGTCTCGGAAGCCTTTGAACCGCTTTCGTTCTCCCATTTCACCGTATACTGGCCGTTCTTGTCATAGCTGAAGGTCACTGTGTACACTTCGTCCATGGTGATGGGCTGTTTGGTTCCGCCGTTTCCGGTCTTATCACCCTTAGTCCAGAACTTGGATACTGCCTCGGCAGTCTTCGTACAAGGCCTGAACCCAAGGCTGTCAAATGCCTGCTGGCCTTCCGTTACGTCAAACACACCGATAAACACACCGGTATTATCATTTTTTGCCACCGGCAGAAGCTTAGTTACCGTAATCTGTAACGTCATTTCATGAGGCTGCGTTACCTCCGGGAACAAGATCCAGCTCTCGTTTACGGCATCCTTATAGCTGTCACCGCCGGGGAAACCGGTGGATGTGGAGCCGGAGTCTGCAATCTGTGTCAGGATCAGTTTTCCGTCTTTTTCCTCTACTGTCAGCAAGTCCTGAGGATCCACTTCCTCAAAGGTAACGGGCACTACGGGACGCTTCACGCCCTTTGCGGTAACTACCACATTACCTGACAAATTCTTCAGGGAAATAATTCCCTTCTCCCTGTCGTAATCAACCGCTACTTCTTTACCGTCTACGGTTACCGTAACAGTCTCGGGAAGCAGGTAGCCCTTCACATTGGTGAGGACAACGGAAATATCCTCCCCTACTGCAAACTGCTCCGCACCGGCGTATTCCACATTCTCCATATCATATGTAATGGTACCGAAAGCTGTGTTTACTTTAATGTTAGAGAACTCTGCGGTAGCATAATTCTCCAGCTTATTGGCAGCCTTGCCTGCTTCTACGGCAAAGCCTACGTATACGGTATCGGGCAGATCTACCGTAAGCTGCCCTACCGTCCGCCATACCTGACCGTCATCGGATACCGCGCCGGTAAATACATCGCCCACTCTTGTCAGTTTCAGCCATGTGCCGTTATAAGTATCACCTGTTTTAAAGTTCAAATCTGTGAGAATCGGAATTCCTGCCTTCTCTGCTGCGGAAGCGCTGTCCACTGTCTCAGTGATCTCGGTGATATTGCCGCCCTTCTGGTCTCTATTCACCATGAATGCCGTCCATACGGTGCTGTAGCCGTCCCAGATCTTTGTCATGGTCAGACCCAACGCCACCGTAGCTGCATCTTTGTCCAGAGACTCTCTGAACATCAAACCGTTAAAAGTATGGCAGTCAACTGCGGTATAGTAATCCAATCTCGTCACCAGCTCGGTGTCGCCGGTCAACTCCTGATATACATAGTGGAAGTCATCCGATGCCGCGCTGTTCAAAGGAGAGCCCGCAACGCTGCCTTCACACTTGCCCAGCTTGCCCGCACCCTTTACGGTGAGTACGCCGTCTGTCAAAGATGCCGTACCGGGCACTGCAGGGTTGCCGATATCCTGACTCTTCCATTCACCGATACCTGCTGTGGAGTTCACATGCAGCTTGGAGGTATTGCTTTGAGTCGCTCTGCCCTCGCTGTCGTAAGCGCGGACGGAAATATTATATGTTCCGTCTGCCAAACCGGTATAGGTGTAGCTGCAGGAACCGCCGCTTTCCGTGCCTACCAATTGATCCCCATTGTAGAATTCTACCTTATCAATGGTTGCTCCGCCATTTGCCGTTGCATTGGCCGTTACGGTAACGTTGTCGCCTTCATTCACCAAGGTATTATTGGCAAGATCAATGGTCACATCAGGGTTCAACGCAGTGTAGCCGTTGGCAACCACATCCTTAACCAACTCATTGCAGTATACTTCAAGCCATGAATATCCGTAATTCGGAGAGTTCGAATCATTGGTAGCGGGCTTTATGCTGTCCAAATCATCCGGCGGGCTGTTAGGATCCAGACCATGGGCAGTCTCCCAATCATCGGGGATACCGTCATGATCGCTGTCTACACGGCCCTCGTCCTCAGCCGTCACCGTTCTGGCAGGATAACCGCCTACTTCCTCGGGTCTGTTCACATAGAGACCGGTATCCGTCTTCACCTGCGCTACCACCCTTGCGTCGATTGCATCACGCACAGGGTAAGTTGCACCTGCACTGTTCAATACCAGATCGTAGCAGTCTTCCGCCGATACAAGCTTTACGGTAGCAAAAGCGTCAAAATCAAACTTTGTAGCATCGGAAGTCGTATATGGTGTAGCGGAAATATAGTTCGGAGCGTCCTCCTTAATACCTAACGCGTTGTCAGCGGATATGGCATCATTTCCCTCCAAGATATTTCCGTTGACATAGAAACCGCCGAATTTACCGTTCTCACCCACATTGATCAGGGAATCCATTATGTTATCTCTGGTTCCCACACCGGGTTTTACATAGTTATTAATATAATTTGTATAGGCATATCCTCCGCCGTAGCAAGGATAGAAGCCCTGATTGTAAAGTACGTTGTTGCTCAGCTGCAAGGTTGCAGTACTGGGCGTCTTCGTAGGATCCTTAGCATCTGCAATGGGATCCGACATGGAACCGCCTCCGATACGAGGATTTCTGGAGGTATGGTTAGCCAGCAGATTATATTGGAACACTGTATTGTCACCCCCGAAGATGCCGCCGTATCCGTGACGTCCTTTGGAATGTCCGGATACCGTCAAGCTCTCGGAAATGATACACCACTGCACGGTACCGTTTCTGCCTCTGTAGGTGGACAGCGTCTCGTCCGTATTCCAGCTGAAAGTACAATGGTCAATCATAAAGGTATCATTATCGCGGCCCCAAAGCGCATCCATGGAGTCTCCGCCCTTTATCAGATTTCTTGATCCCACGCGGAAACGCACAAATCGGATCACGATATTCTGGCTGTCACTGATATTTGTGTCATAGCCTTCAATGGTAATACCGTCTCCGGGCGCTGTCTGTCCGGCTATGGTAATATTCTGTTTTTGTTTAAAGGTCAAGGTAGATTCCAGCTGAATCGTTCCTCCCACATCAAACACAATGGTACGTCCTGCCGCAGGAGCGGTCTCAATACCATAGCGGAGGGAACCTTCGCCGCTGTCATTCAGGTTAGTTACCACATACACATCACCGCCGCGGCCGCCGGTAGCATACATACCGCCGCCCTCTGCGCCGGGGAATGCGGGGAAGTCGCCTTCGGGGAATTCAATGGGACCTTCGCCTTCGTAAGCATAGGCAATATTGTATATCTGCATATTTGCTCCAAGTGCCCAGAGATAATATTCCTTACCTGCTTCAACCACAAAAGTTATCTCATCGGCTTTTTGCGAAGCCATTGTCACCACTGTTGCCGGAGCATCTCCACACTGCAAATAAACTTCTGCTTTAGGATAGTCCATAGCAACTGTAATCTCCGCATCCTTTGTGGATGTGATTTTTATTACACCCTTCGAAAAATCAGATAAAGGCGTCGTTGTCGGATCGGCCGGCGTTGCAGGGCCTTTATCTTTCGTCTTGATAGCCTTCGCATATGAAGAACCCGCAATTTCTTTAGACGCAACAACGTAATCCATACCTTTCCCGACAAACTCTATGCTGACAACATTGCCAGTACTGGTATATGTACCCAGACTAATTAAATACACAGGATTACCATTTTTGTCCGGTGCTCCTTCCGTCATATTCCATGACGAAAAATCAAAAGCACCTCTTTCAATCGGTGCCGTAGATCTTGCAAACAACGAAGCAATGTTCCCGGACACACTTCCATCACCGCCACTGGTACTGGATGTCTGAGACATTTCAGTATCTGCGGACGGATTCGTTGGTTCATCCATCGTCTGACCCGTTGGCAATTCTGTCTGTGCTTCCTCCGCATGTACGCTGCCTAATGGATCAGCGGAAGAAAATACCCCCCCCACGCCAAAATGGCAGCTAGCGAAAGGGCTACAAATTGTTTCCTACGTTTCATTTTTGTATTACCCTCCTTAAAGATTAAAATTTTCTTCATAATAGCACATGTTACCAGTCAAGACAAGTTTGGCTCCCGTATGTATTCACCCTCCGACAGCGATTTCGTGCTCGTGCACAATCGTGTTCTATACAATATATCCAATTTCCGCTCAGCCGTATTAGCAAATTCTCTTATGCAATATGACACAAGTGTCAATATACTTGTACAACATGCACTCCCCAAGCAATCACTCATGGACAATTTACACAATTATTTCATTTATTAAATATTTTTTTGTTTCATCGGCGCCAATAGAGCATTTTTCTGCTTTTTCGCATTTCTTTACACATATTACGGCATAAAACATACATCTTTTATAAAAATATTCTTTGCAGCCTTTACAATTCCCCTGCGCCCATTCGTTCCTCAAAAACAGGACACTTGTCTGTTTCTTGTCCTATCAAGAAAACTCTGCCCATTGGACGGCAGGGTACAGCTTTCCTGTTTTGGCAAAGTAAACAGCACATTCTGCCGCCAGCTCCAAATCGTCCAGAGCAAAGCGTTTTGGTACAGGTGACTGTCCGCCGATTTCCACCGGGGCATCTTCCTCAACACCGGCATACTTTTCATTGATTGGCTGGAAGCAGACAGCGTCGCCATCCTCATTCCAGCTATTGAACAGGGGAGCAGCCCACCCTTTCTCAATATCCATGGTAAAAAAGTCTTCCTCTCCATTTTCGTCCAAAGATAAAAGGAGAGAGGTAATCTTTCCGTCTCTGATCTGTTCAGCCAGCTCATTCAAGACTTCTTGTGTAAGTTCATTGTTGCTAAAATGCTTTCGGCCATACTCCAGATAACAGGCAGTAAAGGTATCAGGTGAAGGAGCGGTAGCCTCTTGCGCGGGCACAACTTTGTATTTGGGAAAATTGTTATCACAATAGGCAGGTTCATTCGTATAAATCTCACAAGATAATGTATCCAGCACTTCCGTGTGAATCAACTTCTTTCGGGCAGGAAGCGCCAGACTCTTTAGTTTGGTAAGTCCTGACAGCAAGGAACAATCTGTAAAGCCGGTGAACTGCAAGCTTAACCGGTATAGATTTTTCAATTTAGGCAGAAACGAAAAGTCATCAATAATCCCTGACGGTGTGCGCTTTGGGAATTCCAAAACCTGCAGATTCGTCATTTCTCCCAGCAGAGCCCAGTCCCCGGTTCCGGACTTCAAATAATCCTGTATATGAGCTAACTTTTTCTCTGTATAGCTGCTGTAAGGAACAGGAAAATCTTTATCTGCCAGACGTTTGATCCGCCTTAGTTGGCTGATGTCCGTGAGATGCTTGGGAGTCAATGCAAGGTCAATCCAGCACAATAAATAGGGATTAGTGTTTTGAGTCATTTCTTCTAGTGTCATATAGTCACCTCTTTGTATATTTTTACTTTCATTATAATTATCAAGTACAAATATTACGAAGTTCATGAAGACACTTCTCTATTTCAATTTATTTGTACCTTATGTGGTCTGTCATTGCAAGAGGAAAAGGATATTATCGTTTATCAAAAGCATGAAGAATAATACGATTTCCCGTTTGTATAACTGTTAAGTGAATGTCTCGTAATTGCAGCAGACATTATGCGGCATATTTCAGACGTTATGTCACAGGAACTCTTTTTCCCATAACAGTCGGCTGTCCTTCGGATGTATTGATAGAACGGATACTCGAAGCACAGCGTAGACTGCATCGGGAAATATCAGATATCAGGCTTCTAAGCAATAATACTTATCCCATTTCATGTCTTTAATTGCGATTTTGGAATCGGCGGCTTCATCCCACTGTACGGAAAAGCCTGCTGCCCCTAACTCTTCTGCTATTTTCTGTCCCACTTCAACAGCTGTCGGTTTGTCAAAATAATTGCCGTAAGAGAAATAGAGCAAAGCTCTTTCTTCGTGTAAAATACGCTCCAAATCTTGCATGGTATAAAAACAACAACCGATAATTTTTTCTCCGTTTCCATGCCTTTCTGCAGCTATTTCATTGCAATCGTCAAAGCCGTCCGACTGAGTATATCCGGCACAATGCAGTGAAACGATTCCTTGTTCCTCTAATTTTTTAAAAGCAGAATCCAGTCTCAGGAAATTTTCTTGATTTCCGGTATTTTGATATTCGCCGCGGAGCGCTTTCATAATTTCGCAAAAATCTTCTGTGGATATATTCCCGCTATCATCCGGATATTCTTCCTCAATATATTCTTCGCAATCCTCTATTATTTCCTCGTCCGATAAAAAACCTGCTTTAATATAATTCATTATCATTTCGTCCAGCTCATCGGCACAGCATTCGTCCAGCTTATGCTTCCATTCCATCAGCATAATCCCTCCGTCCATGCAATTGTGATTTTGTTTAATTATAAATTATACTACCTGTCTGCGGGTTCGTCTAGAATTGTATCTATAAATTTGAAAAACCAATATTTAACCGTGTGCGGTTAACTTATCGCTTGATTTTTTTCTCCTCTATCCAACTTTCCGGCTTCTTATGATTCCCAATCTGGCAAGTCTCTTACTTGATACCCTTTCATATCTGACAGGTCTTCGGCTTCCCATGTTTCCCGGTCTGGCAGCTCTCTTGCTTGACACCCTTCCACGTCCGTCAGGCCTCCGGCTTCTCACGCTTCCCAGTCCGGCAGCTCTCTTGCCTGACACCCTTTCACGTCCGTCAGGCCTCCGGCTTCTCACGCTTCCCAGTCCGGCAGCTCTCTTGCCTGACACCTTTCCACGTCCGTCAGGCCTCCGGCTTCCCCGACACACTGTCAAAAGCTCGTTTCAGTTCCTCTGTCGCACGCCGGATATCCGGCTGGGCTATAATTGCGGAAACAACAGCCAATCCATCCACTCCTAACTCAGCAAACCTTGCCGCATTCTCCCGGTTAATCCCTCCGATTGCAACAATGGGAAGCCTGATATTTTGCCTGATTGTGCATAATATCTCCATTGGCACAATCTTTGCATCCTTTTTTGTCTTTGTAGGAAACATTGCCCCGACCCCCAAATAATCGGCGCCGGCCTCCTGTGCCCGCAGCGCCTCCTGCAAATCGGATACCGAGACGCCAAGCAGCATACCTTGGCCGATTACCTTTCTGGCAGCATCTGCCGGGATATCTTTCTGGCCGATATGAACACCGGCGGCATCCACGGATAACGCTATGTCTATCCTGTTGTTTATAATCAGCGGGAGTCCATACCTATCCGTTATCTTCTTTACTTCTTTTGCCAAATAATAAAATTCAGAAGATGATATCCCGTTTTCACGAAGCTGTACCATGGTGCAGCCCCCTAAAGCTGCCTGTTCTACTGCCTCGCACAGGGTCATAGTGCTCATGCTGCTGCGATCTGTAACCAAATAAATGGAATAGTCGTATGCCATAGTCTTCCGCCTCCCTTCTAACTGCTTAATCCGTTTCGATATAAGTCATAAAAATGATGTATGGGACCATTTCCTCTTCCGATGGAAAGAGAATGTTCAATAGCGGTTGTAATATAGCTCTTTGCTTTTTCTACCGCCTCCCGCACACTCATTTCCTTGGCCAGCCCTGCTGCAATTGCCGATGAAAATGTACATCCTGTGCCATGGGTATTTCTAGTGTTGATTCTGGTTGTTCCAAAATGGCAGAGTTGCTTTCCGTCAAATAGAACATCCACAGCGTCCCCCACACCGTGGCCGCCTTTCACTACTACCGTTTTAGTCCCCATTGCATATATTCTGCGGGCAGCGGCTTCCATATCTCCCAACGATAAAATTTTCATACCGGTTATCTTTTCCGCTTCCGGTATATTGGGCGTCAGGACATCCGCAAGGGGTATCATGTCATCAATCAATGTATCAATGGCCTCCAGATCCATAAGAGGGCAGCCGTTTTTTGCATACATAACCGGATCAATGACCACATTTGCCGGCTTGTACTGTTTCAATTTAGCAGCAACGGCATCCATGCATTCCGGTGAAGACAACATACCAACCTTAACCGCATCCGCCCCTATATCTTCAAAAACAGCGTCGATCTGTCTGCCGATCATATCCGGAGTGATATCCTGAATGGCTGTCACTCTGCTTGTATTTTCGGCAACCACAGAGACAATCACGCTCATCCCAAAAACACCATACGCAGAAAATGTCTTTAAATCCGCCTGTATGCCCGCACCGCCGCTGCAATCAGATCCTGCAATACTTAAAACCTTTTTCATAAAACATCCTCTCTTCCATTCTATTTCTCTTCCATACTATTTCTTTTCCATACTATTTCTTTTCCATACTATTTCTTTTCCATACTATTTCTTTTCCATTCTTTTCTAATCCCTATATGCCATTTCCCAGAAGGCAAGTTCCAGCAGGCTTCCGGTTTTAAAAATGCTGCTTAATCTCTCCCTTTCACATTGGGGCAGCGCATTACACTTTGAATCTGCAAAAGCACACCAGATTTTACAGTTTTCAAAGTACTGTTCCTCTGCATAATCCTGTATGAAATCAGAATATCTGGACTCTGCAATGTTTTGTGCCGCCGCTATTTTCCGAAATATGTAACTGTAACTCAGCATACACGGCAGCACGGCCATCAATATATCGCAGTCATTTCCCCGCTCCGCTGTCAGCTGCAAAAAATCAATATACTTCTGATTTTCCGGCAAAGGCTTTATGTATTCTATCTCTTCATCGGTCAACCCGAATTGCCTCAGATATGACAGCCTTACAAGGGATTCCCCGTCCGTCACAAAGCTTAAAATGGAGTAGTACATCTGAATATCTTTTAAATTTGCAGAACGATAAATTGCCATTCCGTAGACACGGGCATAATGTTTCAAATAAATACTGTCCTGTATCATATACTGCTTAAATTTTTCTTCGGGCAGCGTTCCTGTCTGCAAATCCTTTATGAAAGGCGTCACGGCACACTTCTCCCATATAGGAATATTTTGTTTTACTACTTCATCCATGAATGTCATTTTGAAACCTCCTAATGATTTGTAAAGGAATGTGCGAATCCCCAGCCCTCCGGATACCCGCAGACTCCTGTTAGCATGTCTCTTTTAAATGCCCGTGTGCGCAAAGAGCTCAAATGCGGCTCTTCATGCTGTGACGGTATTTCCTATCAGATAAAAAGCTACCTTGCGGCTCTTCGCACTGTGACGGCATTTCCTATCAGATAAAAAGCTACCTTGCGGCTCTTCGTGCTGTGACGGCATTTCCTATCAGATAAAAAGTTACCTTGCGGCTCTTCGCGCTGTGACGGCATTTCCTATCAGATAAAAAGCTCTATTGCAGCTCTTCGCGCTGTGACGGCATTTCCTATGATACAAAAATAGAGCCTCCTAGAATCAGAAGCTCTTTCAAACACAAAAACAGCGTAAGAAATTGCTTCCCTACGCCGGTATTAGCCGACAGGTCCAGAGGTCAGGTCTTAACCTTTTTCAACTTGTCCAGTTCCCTCGCAAACACATATCACATACTATTCTGTTTCCTACTAACCGATCCCATTCACTATAGAGCGGGTTTGAATCGGGGTTAATCTGCATTGTATTATACGCATAAAAGGCTCAAATGTCAAGCGGCGCAGTCCCTTTGCACAGAAATCACGCCGTTACTTTTCACACCCGCGTCACCGCGAAGTGTTTTCACGCTGTTTTTACATGGCAAACCTGAGACAGATATACTTGAAACCGCTGTTCTGCAATTTCTGTGTATATGTTGATGCAGACGGAGTAAGGCAATACCATTAACCGCACACGGTTAATCTTGGAAGTTCCATCAAACGGCACTGCTATTGATTATGCTTTCCACCATTGTCTTGTAAAAGTAATGCCATCAAACGATTTCCATATAAATTCAATAAGTCAACAACCCCGCTGCAAGCAACGGGCATCAAGCTTGCAGCTTCCCCTTGCCGGGCCACAGAACAAATACACACGGAATAATGTTCTTATTTTCTCATAACATACACCACTTTACAACTTATGCCAACCGCTACATTGATGCCAAAGCAGCTGTTTCAGTACCTTTGTAAAGACACTTGATTTTATGCCCGTTTCGACATTTTGCAGGAAAGTGGCATAAAATACCTGCCGGCGAATTTCCT
>CAJUTJ010000061.1 GCA_910589655.1 uncultured Acetatifactor sp.
ACAATTTATGAACTGGTGCAAGGCCGGAAGAACGCTGTTCTTGCGTTCTTCCCGGAATGACTTAGATTTTCTTAGGTTGGGTACAAAGAGGGAGTGTTTACACACCCTCTTTCCAACCTTAGAAAATCTTCATTCCGTTCGCACTTATCCCTTTACCGCCCCAATAGTAATACCCTGTACGAAATACTTCTGCACAAAAGGATATGCCAAAACGATGGGTCCGGTCACAACAATGGTAAGCGCCATCTTCAAAGTCTGGGTGGGCAGTGAAACGGAACTGATGACGGAGCCGCTGACTCCACCGTTGGCAATCAATTTCTTATATCCCTCAATATCGTTTATCTTCTGATATAAAAAGTACTGCAAGGGATATTTTTCTTCCGTATTAATATACAGCATTGCATTGTACCAGTCATTCCAATATGCCAGCGCAATAAACAATCCTACCGTTGCCAACGCCGGTTTAATCAAAGGCACCACCACCTGAACCAATGTCCTGAACTCACCACAGCCATCAATCTTTGCCGCATCAATCAGAGATTCCGGTATTCCCTGAATGTAGCTTTTCATAATCAAAAGATTATATACCGAAAACAACAGGGGCAGGAGCATTGCAAAATAGGAATCCGTCAGCCCCAAAGTCTGCCTGATCAACAAATAATAAGGAACCAACCCGCCGCTGAACAATGTAGTAAAGTAAAAGAAGAAAGAAAATATATTTCTCCATTCAAACTCTTTTCTCACCAGCACATATGCTGTCATCGTCTGAAGCGCAAGCCCTAAAATCGTACCACATATAGTTAAACCAATCGTAGTTCCGTAGGCCCTCACTACCACCATAGGCTCCTTAAAAACCGATTTGTAAGCCTCTAAGCTAAAATCTTGAGGCAGCAGACTGAAGCCGTTGTTCATAATTGCCGCTTCCGAAGAAAACGAACCTGCCAGAATCATCAAAAAGGGAATCAGACAGATCAATGCTATAAATCCGCAGAAGCCATATGCAATAACATTTAATGCAATAATATCTTTTCCTTTTTTCACTCTACCCAAGTGACTTGCTTGTACCGCCATCCTTATTCCTCCTATTCTTATTCCAGTTCCGTTTCTTCACTCCTGTGCCCTTGACCGGGGAAGTAAATTTCATCTGACAAGGCTCAGCTGAAATTTTCTTCCGGGCACATACGTTCCGAAACTGCTTTGATTCCGGTTCCGTTTCTTCACTCCTGTGCCCTTGACCGGGGAAGAAAATTTCATCTGACAGGGCTCAGCTGAAATTTTCTTCCGGGCACATACGTTCCGAAACTGCTTTGATTCCGGTTCCGTTTCTTAGAACAATGTATAGTCGCGGTCGTAGAGACCTACCAGTTTATTGACTACCAGCACCGTTATAAAGCACAAGATCGACTGGAACAAACCGATGGCTGCCGACATACCGAAATTGGGATTTGTCATCAAGGCACGGAAAGTCAATGTATCTATTACATCCGTATAATTGTACAGCAAGCCGTTGCTTCCCACCAAATTATAGAACATATCGAAGTTTCCTTTGAAGATACCGCCCACAGAGAGCAGGAACAAAGTTATGGTGGTGGGCATTATCATAGGGATCGTCACCTTGAAGATCCTCTGAAACACATTTGCGCCGTCAATCTGCGCCGCCTCGTAGATGGAAGTATCAATACCCATAATTGCCGCCAGATACATGACGGATCCGTATCCCACACCCTTCCAAAGATTAAAAAATACAAGAATAAACGGCCATACCTTCGGTGTTGTATAGAAAGCTACCGGCTCCCCGCCAAGCGCCGTGATCAATCTGTTCATAAAACCATAATCCGAACTGAAAATATTAAATGCCATAACACCCACGATTACCCATGAGATAAAATACGGAAGAAACATGATGGACTGTGATATCTTGCGATAATGTTTATTATGTATTTCCGTAAGGAAAATTGCCACTGCAATCTGCGTAACCGTATTAAGCAAAATAAATACTATATTGTACAAAACCGTATTTCTGGTTACCAGACTCGCTTGGCCTGACTGGAAGAAAAACTTGAAATTCTCTAATCTGTTCCACGCACTGCCCCAGATTCCGCCTGCGTATGTATACTTTTTAAACGCCAGCACGATACCCGTCATAGGGTAATACGCAAATACCAGAGTATATATTACCGCCGGCAATAGCATAAGAAGAAATGCGCGGTACTTATATACCTTTTTAAAGAAACCCTTTACTCCACTTTTCTTTTTCACTGTCATCCCTCTCCCTTGTTGCGCCTTTGTTGCGCTCTCTTTGCCTGCACTCCGCCGGCTGTTTTGTGCTTTTTTCCTATAATTCATATTATAAGCCGAGCATATCTTGTAGTCAATGCACCATGTTTCCAAATTATCTCATTGCAAAAAGTACATCTTTTACAAATAACTATAAAAATAGCGCAACAAACTTTTTGTTTGTTGCGCAACTCCTTACTTTGCCTTTCGTTTTAAATATACCTGCTCTATTCTTCTATTTTATCCGCATACTTAATCCGGTAAATTCTCCTAAGAGAATCGTTCACACGTTCCTCGGAGATGATTCCGTCTCTCACTGCCTGAAGGACTCCGTTATAGGCCGCCTCAAAATCCTCCGGCATCAGGATCATATCGCATCCCGCACGCAGCGCCTGAATGGCCGCATCGGCAGAATCGTAATAATCCGATACAGCCTTCATATTCATGGCATCCGTGATTATAACGCCTTGAAAGCCCAGCTCGTTCCTGAGAATATTGGTCACCAGCTCTTCCGAGAATGTACAGGGGTCATTGTTTCCCGTAAGCTCCGGCGCGGAAATATGGCCGATCATTACCATATCCGCTCCCGCGTTAATTCCCGCCTGAAAGACGGTAAACTCCTCCCCGCGGAACTGCTCCGCCGATCGTCCGGTGGATGCCAGCCCGGTATGCGTATCCTGTACGGAACCGCCGATACCCGGAAAATGCTTCAGACACGAAGTAATCCCCTGTTCGGAAAGCCCTTGCACCGCCGCACTGACATAACCCGCTGCCGACGCTGCATCCGCCCCGTAAGAACGCGTCCCGATAGCGCTGTTCTCCACATTTGCCAAATCCGCTACAGGGGCAAAGTCCAGATTGAATCCGATTCTGGACAAGTCGCCGCCTATGCTCAAGCCGGCCAGATAGGCATTGTTTGTATCACCGCTCCCGCCAATGGTCTGGGCGTTGTCCACTTTTGTCCCTATCCCCGCCTCGGCCAGCCGGGCCACACTGCCTCCTTCCTCGTCTACGCCAAAGAAAAGAGGGTACTTGGTATATAATTCCGTATTGTTCAGCATTGTGATAATCTGCTCTTCCGACTGTATATTCTTCGTAAAATACACAAGTCCTCCCACCGCGTATTGTGCCAATGCCTCTTTCGTTCCTTCTCCCGCCTGAAGAGCCGTGGTCACACCTGTAATCGCCTCCGGAGTCACAATAAACAGACCTGCCACCTTATCCTCCAAGGGCATCACTTCTATTGCGGCATCCACTATTTGATCCAGCTTTTCCTCCGGAGTCAGTTCCACGAATTCCGGTGTGGGTTCCGGCGTTTGAATAATCTCCTCGTCGGCCAATATCTGATTCAGCACTTCCTGACTTGCCTGCGACTCCTGCTCCGCCTCTCCGCGCCCCGCGGTAAGCTTCCCGATTCCCAGCACGATTCCCGCCGCCATCAGCAATATCAATGCGATCACAGTAATATATGCCACTATCTGATTCCGCAGACGGCGCTTCCGCCGGACTTCCCTTCTCTCCTCTTTCGTCAGATCGTTTTCTTCCATAGCGCTCCCCTATGCATTTTTAATAGAAGATTAAGTGAATTAAGGAAATGGACCGCAATCCATTTCCTTATTTTTATCATTAGTATTTTAAAATCATTGGTATATTGATTATTTATCATTTGCACAGCTATAGTATAACGTCATTAAACGTTCCCGTCAACACTTTTCGACAATTTCCCAAAATTTCTGTACAGCTCAGATTACTGTTCACTCGCTATCGCCGCGAGGTGTTTTCACACTGTTTCTGCGTGATAAACCCGAGACAGACATGCGCGAAATCGCTGTTTTGCGATTTCTGTGCATAGGTTGCTGTGAACGGAGTGAACAGTAACCGGCTCAGGTTGTTGCTCCTCACTGCCGTCATAGCCAAAAAGAAGCAGAAGCATTACCGGGCAGCCGCCGTTATATCCGCGTAATTACAAAGATATCATAGATTGCTTTAATTGCAGTCTCAAAGTCCTCGTCCGCCACACCGATTATAATGTTCAGCTCGGAGGAGCCCTGATCTATCATCTTCACATTGACATTTGCATGTGCCAGCGCAGAAAAGATTCTGCCCGCCGTGCCTCTGGTGGATTTCATGCCGCGTCCTACCACAGCTATCAGTGCCAGATCGGATTCAATCTCAATGGCATCCGGCTGTGCCAGCCTGTGAAGTCCGGCCACCACTTTCTGTTCCTTGTGTATAAATTCGTCCTGATGCACGAACACAGTCATGGTATCGATGCCGGACGGTACATGCTCGAAAGAAATGCCGTTCTCCTCAAAAGCGTGCAGCACCTTTCTGCCGAAACCGATCTCGGCATTCATCATGTCTTTCTCGATATTGACGGAGCAGAATCCCCTCTTTCCCGCAATTCCGGTGATAACATACTTGGACTTCTGACAGGTGCTTCCCACAATCCAAGTACCGCTGTCGTCAGGTGCGTTGGTATTGCGGATATTAATGGGTATACCCTTCTGGCGCACGGGGAAAATAGCGTCCTCATGAAGCACGGTAGCCCCCATATAGGAAAGCTCCCTCAGTTCTCTATATGTAATGACATCAATTCCCTCGGGGTTTTGAATGATTCTGGGATCTGCAATGAGAAAGCCCGACACATCCGTCCAGTTCTCGTATACATCCACCATCGCCGCCTTCGCCACGATAGAACCCGTGACATCGGAGCCGCCTCTGGAGAACGTCTTCACCGTTCCGTCCGGCATTGCGCCATAGAATCCGGGGATCACCGCCTTACCGCAGCTGGAAAGTCTTTCGGAAAGCACCTCGTCCGTCTTGTCCGCGTCAAAATTTCCCTCTTCGTTAAAGAAAATAACCGCAGCGGCATCTATAAATTCATACCCCAGATAAGCCGCCATTATTATACCGTTGAGATACTCTCCTCTGGATGCGGCATAGTCTTTTCCTGCCTTTTCCTTAAATTTTTTCTCGATGGTTTTGAATTCATCGTTTAAACTAAGGCTTAAGTTCAAGCCGTCGATAATTTCCTGATATCTGGCGGTAATTGCGGCCAAAGCTTTCTTATACTCTTTGCCGTTCTCGGCCTGCTCATAACATGCATACAGCATATCCGTGACCTTTGTGTCTTCCTGAAAACGCTTTCCGGGCGCGGAAGGCACCACATACTGTCTGCTCTTATCCGCACGGATAATATCTCCGACTTTTTTGAACTGCTCTGCACTTGCCAGAGAGCTTCCTCCGAATTTTACTACCTTAGACATTTTTCCTCTGCTCCTCATATTTGTTAAACTATTTCTTAAATTACACCGCCTTCATAGAACCGCTCTGCGAAATCTCAACTCCATACCAGATTTTAAAATACATTGCCCTACAGCAAGCGTATTCTTCCCAGCGCTTTATCGCCCAGTGTCGCATATTTTTCCCGAAAAGTCTTTTCCTTCATGACATCGGTAAATATGCCCAAATCGTCCTCTCGCCCCGGCGCTTCAAAGACCTTGCCCGGAAAAACTGCCTCCGCCTCCGCTCTTGCCGACGCCTTAACCCTCACAAAATACGAATACTCTGTCTCCGCTATATCCGCCAGCTCCGCGCTCCCCGCCTCCCAGCGGCAGGAAATCGTTCTCCCTTGGTTTCTTGCACATTCTATGACGTCCGACACCACGGCGCTGGCAGTGGGAAGCTTTCCGGCTCCCCGCCCGTAGTACATGGAATCCCCCAGCATGTTGCCGGAGATGAAGACAGCGTTAAACACATCGTTTACCATGGCAAGGGGATGCGTATTGCTGACGAAAAACGGTGACACCATGGCAAGCACTCTTCCGTCTTCCAGCATCCGCCCCAGAGCAAGAAGCTTAATCGCCATCCCCGCCGCCTTTGCATATTCGAAATCGGCGGTAGTAATCTTTGTAATTCCTTCCGTATAGATCTTCTCGGAATCCACATTTTTTCCCGCCATAAGTGAAGAGAGAATGGCCAGCTTGCGGCAGGCGTCATACCCTTCCACATCCGCCTCGGGATTCCGCTCCGCATAGCCCATTTCCTGCGCCTGCTTTAATACATCCTCAAACGCCGCCCCTTCACTGCTCATCTTAGTCAGTATATAATTGGTGGTTCCGTTTACGATCCCCAGAACGGCCAATATTTTTTCTGCCGTCAGAGAACTGTTTATAGGACGGATAACGGGAATTCCCCCGCCGACGCTGGCTTCGAACAGATAACTGCAGCCTTGCTCCTTGGCAAGGGAAAGCAATTCGGGACCATGCTTTGCCACCAGCTCCTTATTGGAAGTACATACACTCTTTCCCTTCTCCAAAGCCTGCTTTGTAAACTGGTATGCCGCACCCGTACCGCCCATAACCTCACACACCACCGAAATCTCCGGATCCTCCAAAATAAGATTAATGTCATGGACTACCCTGTCCTCGTATGGGTCGCCGGGAAAATCCCGGAGATCAAGAATATATTTTACATGCAGCTCCTCTCCGGCGCTTCCGCTCACCTGATCGTTATTCCTCTCAATTACCTCCACAACTCCGCTTCCCACGGTGCCGTATCCCAAAACCGCAACTTTTATCATAATCCGTTACCTCTCAATCTGCCGCACTCCTGTCGGCGCTTATTCTTTGGCCAATATTTTCACATGGCGGACGCCCTTTTGTTCCTCCAGCTGCAGCACCATCTTTGAGATGTCGCCGGTGGTCGGCAAAATCTGAACGCTCAGGCTTAAGGACGCAATTCCGTTAATAGGAATACTCTGGTGGATGGTCAGGATATTGGCATGATATTCCGCAATTATTTTCAGCACATCCGACAAAAGTCCCGGTTCGTCATCCATCTGAAACGTCAGTGTGAGAGTCTTTCCCTGTGAGTTGTCATGAAACTGAAAAATATCATCCTTGTACTTATAAAAAGAACTGCGGCTGATACCAACGGCATCAACCGCTTCTTGGACAGTCAAAACCCTTTCCGACTCCAAAAGCCTCTTTGCCTCGACAACCTTCAACAGTACCTCCGGTACAGCCTTTTGCCTTACCACGAAATATTTTGCCTTTTCTTCCATATTCGTTCTGATACCCCTTGTCCGCTTCATAAAAGGGTGTGTCAACATCCTTCCTTTACAACGATTCAGCATTCCTGACAATGGAATACGTTCCTAAAATTCCGTTATTCAAAAGCAGCTTTCTTCCTCGTATCCGAGCATACTGCTAACGGCGGCACAAGCAATAAGTGAACGGCCTCGCAAAGATCAGCGAAACTCGCGGGAGTGTTGTATGAAACGTGCAAACAATTCCGTCAATGTTTTTGCCACACAGACACTTGTCTGCCATTGAGAGATATTTTAGCATAAGTTTTTCAGAAGCACAAGTATTTTTTGAACAAAAAAGCTCCCCGGCCATTTTGAAAGCCTGACTGCCCGCCATGTTTCCGGCCAAAAAACAACCGGCAGAAACAATACGCGGACGGTTACAGGAAATACTCTCGAAAGGATCGGGGAGTCCCTATATACATTAATTAATATGTCTCAAAAATATCAGCACAGAGGATATTTGTCGGTCAGTGTCTGCACGATTGCACGGGCTTCGGGAATCCTGTCTTCACCCTCCTTGATCACCATGGCAATGGCTTCCGCAATCTTATCCATATCCTCCGCATTCATACCTCTGGAAGTAACTGCGGGTGTGCCCAGACGAACTCCGCTGGTCACAAAAGGAGACTGGGGATCGTTCGGAATGGTATTCTTGTTGCAGGTAATATGAGCGGCATCCAAAAGCTTCTCAACCGCTTTTCCGGTAAGGCCGTAATTTGTCAGATCCACCAGCATTAAATGATTGTCCGTACCGCCGGAAACGATCTTGATTTCTCTGTCCAGCAGCCCCTTGCACAACGCCTGTGCGTTGTTGATAATATTTTGCTGATATATCTTGAACTCGTCACTCAGCGCCTCTTTAAAGCAGACTGCCTTTGCGGCGATCACATGCATCAGAGGACCGCCCTGAATGCCGGGGAAAATAGCCTTGTTAAAATTATATTTCTCATTCACCGCATTGCTGGAAAGAATCATTCCGCCGCGGGGTCCGCGCAAGGTCTTGTGGGTTGTGGTAGTGGTAACGTCTGCGTAAGGGATGGGGCTGGGATGAAGTCCGGCAGCCACCAGACCCGCAATATGAGCCATATCCACCATGAGCACGGCGCCGACCTCATCGGCAGCCTCGCGGAATTTCTTGAAATCAATGGTGCGGGCATATGCGGAAGCTCCCGCAATGATCATCTTGGGCTTTGCTTCCAGAGCGATCTCCCGCAGCTTGTCATAATCAATAAAACCGTCGTCATTTACACCGTAAGGTACAATATTAAAATATTTTCCGGACATGTTAACCGGACTTCCGTGTGTCAGATGTCCGCCGTGATCCAGATTCATACCCATGATCGTATCGCCGGGCTTACAGACGGCAAACTGCACCGCCATATTAGCCTGCGCGCCGGAATGGGGCTGTACATTTGCATATTCACAGCCGAAAAGCTCCTTTGCCCTGTCTCTCGCCAGATCCTCCACTACATCCACGCACTCACAGCCGCCATAATATCTCTTTCCGGGATATCCCTCCGCATACTTGTTGGTCAAAGGACTGCCCATTGCCGCCATGACAGCCTTGCTTACCCAGTTTTCGGAAGCAATCAGCTCAATATGGCTGTTCTGCCTCTCCTGCTCGTCAAGGATGGCCTGAGCAATCTCGGGATCGACATTTTTCACATCTTCTAAAGAATACATTCCAAAATCCTCCTGTTGTATTAAGTGTTAATCACTGCTTGGGACTCAGCCCGAGAATTTGCATAGAAATGCGCTCTTGAACGGACGCACTCATCGCACATTTCCATGCAAATTTATTCCACGCTAAACAATTATCGTCCACATCCGCGCCATTGGCTAAAGGAATCCTATGCCCGTTTCTCAGACCGGCGTATAAGCTGTATCAAAGCAACCGTTCAGACAGCCCCTTCCGCGAAGCCATAACCGCTACGAACCAAATTATAGCATAGAATCTGCGGCTTGCAAAGGATTTTGTTTACGAATGCTTCATATATTGATACAATAGGTAACAGTTCACAGCAACCTATGCACAGAAATCACAAAACTGCGATTTCGCGCATGTCTGTCTCGGGTTTATCACGCAGAAACAGCGTGAAAACACCTCGCGGCGACAGCAAGTGAACAGTAATACAATAGTTATTATTCGCAGTAACATACAATAGAGTTGCAGCAAATCCCTCTGTCAGGGCGTTTCGTAACTGCCGCTTCGAGGCGGCGCCATGTACGGCCGTACATTGGCATTGTTTTATGTGAAAAACTGCAAAATTCCATATTGCGAAAGATGAGGTTATTTATATGTATCATATTATTATTAATCCGCGTTCCCGCTCCGGAAGAGGACTTAAAATATGGAAAGACATCATTGAGCCGAAGCTGCACAGGGACGGAATCGTATACCGCAATTATTTTTCGGAACGGCCGGGTGACGTAGCCAGACTGGCCGGAGAAATCACTTCCGCCGTCGGGAAACCTTTTACTCTGATTATCCTCGGCGGGGACGGTACCGTAAACGAAGCGCTGTCCGGCATCAAAGATACCTCCCAAGTCACTCTGGGATACATTCCCACCGGCTCCAGCAATGATCTGGCAAGAGATCTGAAAATTCCCAAGGAGCCTTTGGAAGCGCTGGAGCTTATTTTGAGCGGAGGAAGCGTCCATCACATGGACTTAGGCATTGTCACCTATGCCGACGGAGAGACAAGACCCTTTATTGTAAGCTGCGGCATAGGCTTTGATGCGGCGGTCTGCGAAGAGGCGCTCCGTTCTAAGATGAAAAATATTTTTAACAAAATGGGATTGGGTAAGCTGACCTATCTGGGCATCGCCCTGAAACAATTGTTCGGCGCAAAAGCAATCTCCGGAAAATTGACCTTCGGAAACGGCACTGTCGTAAATATGAAGACCTTGCTCTTTGTGGCATGTATGCTCCACCGGTTTGAAGGCGGAGGCTTTATGTTCTGCCCTGACGCCGACCCTGCAGACGGACTTCTGGATCTCTGTGCCGTGGGTGACCTGCCAAAGCTTTTGATCCTTTTTGCCCTTCCCACCGCTTTCACAGGAAAACATTACCGTTTTAAGGGCATTACCCCCTATCGGGGAGAAACCGTGACCATCGAAACCTCAGCGCCGCTCTGGGTGCACACAGACGGAGAAGTTACAAGAAAAAGCAGTCAAATCACCGTATCCTGCAGACAGAACGCCGTGAAGATGTTATATTAACCGCTGTTTTCCGGTTTCTGTGCAAACGCTTCTGCCCACGGAGTAAATAGTGACTACATCTGAAATCTTAATAAAGCTTAAGAAAAAAGGTATTGCAATTTCCCATTTTCGGGCTATACTACTTAATTGTACGAATTACAATTTATGATAGTCTGCTAAACCCGCGGGATTTCCGTTTTTGCTGTGGAAAGGGCTTATGCCTGAAAGGAATAATGAAAATGAAAAGGTTCAAGGACTTGTATCAAAAATACGGACACGCCGTTCCCTTGCTGCTCTATGGCACCGTCTATTTAATCTGGTTCACATGGCTGGAGCGTACCAACACGAAAAATTACCATATTATACATATGGCCGTTGATGACCATATCCCGTTCTGTGAGGTATTTATCATCCCGTATCTCTTATGGTTTGCTTACGTTTCCATAGTTGTGGTCTATCTCTTTTTTAAGAATAAGACCGACTATTTTAAGGCATGTGCGTTTCTGTTTACGGGTATGACCATCTTCCTGATCATATCCACGCTCTTTCCCAACGGGCATGATTTACGGCTTGCCACGATGCCGAGAGACAACATTTTTACGGTTATGATATCCGCCCTCTGGAAGACGGACACTCCCACAAACCTATGGCCCAGCATCCATGTCTACAATTCCATAGGAGCGCATCTTGCGGTAATGCATAACAAAACGCTCAAAAGCAAAAAGCCTCTCTGCATCTGTTCCGGTTTTCTGGCAGTTTCCATCATCCTGTCAACCGTGTTTATCAAGCAGCACTCCGTATTCGATGTCCTCACGGGAATCACTTTGGGGGCTTTCATGTATGTGCTGGTGTACAGACGCGAGTGGATTGCGGCAAACAGAACACAGCGCCATAACAACAAAAAGACACCTCAGGTCGATTAAACCTGAGGTGTTTTGTCAATTAAACTTAAAAATTTTCCGGCATATCTTATAGGCATCCACGGAGAACCTTCGTCCGCCCTTTCCGGGAAGGTTCATTGTATTGCCCATAATTCCCCCCCTCATCCACACGTACAGACGTTTGTCCTTTGTTTTCAAGTATTTCCAGAGTTCTTTCTTCTTCTCCAGATTCTCCTCCGTGTCCGAACGGATCAGCAATACGGAAGAGATGGTAGTAATAATTTCCAGATAATTCCGCATGTATTGATACAAACGTTTATTCCTGAGAATTTCCTGTTTCTTCTCCACCAGATAATCCATCATAATCTTGTTTACCTGAATCTGCTGGTCGATACGTGATATCATTATCTCCTCGTTCACCGACTGATCTTCCCGCCCAATGTAATAGCGGTACAGGTTAACATCAAGGTAATAAAGCTTCCGCACATAGGGCAGCGGCTCAAAGACATACAGGTTGTCCACATAAAAGGTATGCTCCGGCAGGCGGATTCCACACTCCTTCAACAGCTTGGTACGGAAAATGACGGAATGCATCAAAATATAATGTCCTTTGCCGAAATGGCGGCAGTCTTCCCATGCAACTATTTTGTCTGCCGGAAGAATATGCCGGTAATGCATTACTTTTTTACGCTTTTCCCCTTCCTTCTCATAGACAAAATTACACACCAGCATGTCCAGTGTCTCACTGCCCCCTGTCAGCTCCTTCAGTGTGTCCAGTACTTGAAGGTACGCTTCTTTTTTCAGCCAGTCATCGCTGTCCACCACCTTAAAATAGAGTCCCGTGGCATTGTCGATTCCCGTGTTTACCGCAGAGCCGTGCCCGCCGTTTTCCTGATGCACCGCTTTGACAATGGACGGATACTTTTGGGCATAATCGTCTGCAATTTCCGCCGTTTTATCCTTGGATCCGTCATCCACAATAATGATTTCCACATCCTCCCCGCCTGCCAGCAGGGATTCCACACATTTTCTCATATACGCTTCCGAGTTATAGCACGGAATCGCTATCGACAACAATTTCATTTTCCCGTTTCCTCCTAGAGCGTGTTTGCAGGCTTCTTTCCGCCTTTTCCGTCTCCGGAAATGCCAAGTTTTATGCTCAAATATTTGGTATATGCTCCAAAAGCCGAGGGGATCGGATATTTCCCCTCCGTCTCCCTTGGCTCAATATATATCCAATCCTCCGGTTCCCGCCCCGCTTCTCTCGGTTCCAGCTCGTCCACACGTACCATATATCCCTTCATATGCCACTCCCTGTGGGAGAAAATATGTTTGGCATCCTCAAGCGCTTGGACACGCAGTGATTTCAGACCCTTCCGGGCAAGGTAAGCCGTTACCTCCTCGGCGGTGCAAAGACCCGGCATGGAAGGGAACTCATACATCCCCGCAAGCAGTCCCTTTTCCGTCCGTTTGCGGATTGCCGCCCGGTTCTCGTCCCGGATGATCAAGACGGTTCTCTCCTCTACGGTACGCGGCTTTTTTACTGCCTTTTGAGGAAACAGCTGTTCTTCTCCCGCCTGATGTGCCAGACAGATTTCCCTCAGAGGACAGCTTCCGCATAAAGGCTCGCCGTTGGGGATACAGACGCAGGCTCCGATCTCCATCATTGCCTGATTAAAGTCTCCGGAGCGGTCAGCGGGTATGATTTCCCTTACATCCTTCTCCACCGCCGCCTTAACTTTTGCATCATCAGCCAGCCGCCCGTCCCGTCTGATTCTGGACAATACCCGGAGCACATTGCCGTCTACTGCGGGAACCGCCTCCCCATAAGCGATGGAAGCAATCGCTCCCGCCGTATAGCTGCCGATTCCTTTTAGTTTTAAAAGCTCCTCATATTTTGAGGGCATTCTCCCTCCGTATTCCTCCTGTATCTGAACGGCGGCCTTCTGCAGATTCCGCACCCGGTTATAGTAACCCAAGCCCTCCCAGAGCTTTAATAAGGTTTCTTCCTCCGCTTCCGCCAGAGCCTTTATATCGGGAAGTTCCTTTATAAATCTCTCAAAATAAGGTTTTACGGCTTCCACTCTGGTCTGCTGCAGCATAATTTCCGACACCCAGACCCTGTAAGCCGTAGGCTCGTCTCTCCATGGAAGGTTACGCCTGTTCTCATCATACCACCGAAGAAGCGGTTTGGGAATACGGTTCAATCGTTCAAAGTCCTCCCCAAGCTTTACGGGAACAGGGCGGTTAATCCACATGGAATCCGGTGTTACCCGGCAGTCATAGGCGAGAATCTCCACTCCGGCCTCCGCCGCCTTGCAGAGCGCTTCCGCAAACTCTCTGTGAGTGTCATAATTAGGGGAAAAATAACGGACATCCTCCATCTGAATCACAAAAAGCACAAAAACTCTGTACCCGCGGCGGCGAGCCTGTATCAGCTCCTCCACATGCTTTACCGCTCTGTCGGAGGGAGCGTCGGGAAAACGAACCACTCCCTCTTCCTCCAGTGTGACTCCCTTTACTTCTATAAAAATCTTTTCCGAAGCAGTCTCCACATAAAAGTCAAACCGGGAATTGCCGTAAACCGTCTCCGGCCGCACCGAAACAAGGCCGGGGAAAAGCTCTTTGGTAAGAAGCCACTCTCCCACAACCTTGTTCGGCGCCTGAGAATCCATATTGATCATTCGTGTTCCTTTTTCCACCGCCACAAGGTCATAGGCGGTGGAACGTCCCGGATTATCGCTCTTTTCAAGGTAGACCCGGGCGCCTTTTGTCAAAAGCTCTTTGCAGCGCCCCGTGTTTTTGACGTGCACCGTCTCCACACTGCCGCCCGTCTCTACTTTTGCGATAAAACGGTTGGGCCGTTCCACAAATCGGCCCGGTATTATATGCTTGTACTGCATTTCGGTTCTTTGTTCCTCACAATCTACAGTCCCCCCATGCATCCGGCGGCTCCGCCATGCGTGAAAGTCTGAGGGGTTCCTGTGAAAATGCACACAAAACGGGCAAATGCAGCCCATTTTGGTTCACGGCAGTCTCGGTGCTTCACTTTCGTTTATCAGCCGAAAACGGCAGCTTTGATATCCGAATCGGTTTCCTTCAAATCCCCCCGCCGGTAAGGCACCCGCGCCGCGGGAACGAATTCCGCCGCTCCGGCAGTATGGACCGTCTGGTCATCAAAGAAAATTTGTGCGCCGAAGGCTTTCAGTATTTCCTTTTTTTCTAAGCCTCCCAAGAAAAACACCTCATCCACACGGACATCCCATGCCTTGATGGTACGCAGCACTCTCTCATGTGCCGGTGCACTGCGGGCCGTCACAAGAGCCGTCCTGATGGGGCAGTCCTCATAGGAAAATTCCTGCTGCAAATCGGAAAGCTTTTTCAGAAATTTCGCAAAAGGCCCTTCGGGAAGAGGCTCCATGGCATGAACCCGCTCGTTTTCCTCAAAGGCGGTCAAGCCCTTTTCCCGATAGATACGCTCCGATTCCTCCGCAAACAGCACCGCATCTCCGTCAAAGGCAATCCGGATCTGTGCCGTCGCCGTAGGGATACGGCACACCTGATCATTTTTATATTCCGTACAGATAATCCCCGCCGCAATTCCGTTATCAACGGCGCACTGCACATCCTTTTCACATGCCGACAGAAACAAATCGGTATGGAAAGCGGTTAAATAGGGGGCCAGCGACGCACCGCTGACCAGCACAAAACGGCTGACAGCCAGACCATAATGGGATACGGTGTTAAAGATTCTGAGAGCCGTATTGGGGCTGTTGTGGGACATAATGATAACCTCTACCAGATCCTGTTCCGGCTTCCTCTCATTCAGCTGCAAAAGCCCCTTAATCAGCTGAAAACCCGGTCCCGGCTTTAGTATATCATTCTCATGTTCCGTCTGGTATCTGCGGTAAGCCTCCAGCCCTTTTGTCTCAAATATCTCATTTTCCACAGTCAGGTCAAATAAGGTTCTGGAGGAAACTCCGATCACCATCTTCTTATTTAATTGATATGCCATAACCCGCTCCCTTCCGGAGACATCTTATCAGAAAACGAATATGTTACCTCAAACGATTGCATTCATAACGCTCCATTGTCAGCAGACAGGTTTTCAGAGATTCATAACGCTCCTCGATATCCCCGTCCTCCACTTCCAAATCACAGGCGATGGCCATGGTGGTAATCATGTCGTCCGTGATGCGGTGGTGCAGTCCCGCCAAAATATTCAGACGCTCTTCATAGCTGTCTGCATCCAGAAATTCCAGCACAAAGGGGTCAATATTGAGTTCCTCGGACTCCCCGCCGGATTCCCGTTCCGGCTCCGGAGACGACATTTTCTCCGAAGACGCTCTTCCTTCCACCGACGGCGCCAAAGACAATATTCCTTTCGCCGCTGCATCCGACGCTTTTTCGGAGGCTGTGTTCTGCAGGGAAACGGAAGAGCCGGGATTCCTGTACTCGGCCTGAGGACATTTGTCCGCCTCTGCCTTCTGTCTCGCCGCGTCCGGCCCCTGAAGCTCAAAACGGAATTCCTGTGCCGCGTCCGGATACTTCTCCCTGTCCACCGGACTGACAAACATGGCAAGGGGGCGGGCATATGTCTTAAAATCGCCGTACATGGCCTGATAGACCACCAATGTCTCCCCCGTCTCGGTATGTTCTGCAATTGCTGTAATCTGATATAGATTCCCTTTAAAATGTTTATAGATTTCATGTGGCTTGGGAATAAATGACATCCGGAGGTCTCCTTTCGATCAAACAAACGCTTTACGGCAAAAGTTACTGCCGGAAGCTGATTCAAAGTTACTTGATAATTATATATAAAGTAAAAAAATTTGTCTAAAGGAAGTATACCCCTATTTTCAAAAAATGTCATGTAATTCCAATAATTCGAACAAAAGAAAATCAAAAAAAGAAAATCAATAAGAAAATTTCCTGTCCGAACTGATTTGCATGCTCCCGTTTACAGATTAATACGGAAAACACATTCTTGATCCGTAAAAAAGAAATCCTCCAATCCGTCCGTCAGCCGTTTCCGCTCTTCTCCGCTCAAGGCCTTTATTCTGCTGTGATGAATGCTGAGGGTGTATACCCTGCTTCCGTCCCCATTCACCACCCGCGTGAGCATTAAGCCGCTGTTCTCATATCCTTGCCGTACAAGATATTCCCCGGCCTCCTTTACTAATATCTGCTCTCTTTCCCGGTAATATCTTTCCGACTCCTCTCCGCCGAAATCCGCTCTGCAAAGCGCCGTGCCCGTACAGCAAAAGGCCGTAACAACCACTAATATAATTGTTACCGCCCAGAACCTTACCTTGCCTGCTCTTCTCTTCATTGTACTTTCCTCCGTTCCTTGTTCTTTGATACAGGCATTATATAAAATTATAAGTCCGTTAAAACTCTCTTAAATTCTTAAGGCTCTTTATGCGCCAATCATTCCGCCAAAACTCCCAATGCAGCAAACCCATGGCTGAACAACAGCTCGTTTGCCTCCATGATTGTCTGTTCCCGGTTCAGTGCAAACAGAATCAATGCATCCCTCTCGTCTCTGGCATACAACTCCCTGTTACAGGACAGTTTCAGCATTTTCTGCGTTTCCTCACCGGAGAGGCACAGCCCGAAGGCCATGGAAATCAGCTTATCCCGGGAAGGCGTTCTCCTTCCGGAAAAAATCTGATATACATACACCCTGTCCAGAAGGGACCTTCGCACTACGTCAGCGCGGTTAAGCCCCTTTTGGGACAGCATCCGGTTCAGATAATCAGGAAGAGTATCTGCTATCATATAATTCTGATTGGTTTTCAAATAGTCCTCAATATCCGTTGACGCTTTAATCTCATGATGCAACTCTTCCGTTGTTTTATTTTCCATATTGCTTCTCCTTCAAACTGTATGCTATAATTTTACCAAATCGGCGAAAATATGACAAGACGGAAAGAACCGAATTATGCGGACATGGGGCATAAGTTTGGAAGTAAACTTCCAAGTATTGATTGGTATGTGTGCTAAAGCACACTTGGGGTATAAGTTTGGAAGTAAACTTCCAAATATTGATTGGTATGTGTGCTAAAGCACACTTGGGGTATAAATATGAAATACAGTGAAATAAAATGTTTGAAACAAGGGGAAAAGAGCACGGTACAACTGGTACGTGAACAAAACGGCGGACAAATATTTATACGAAAAATATTAAAAGGGCAGCATCCCATTTACCAAACTTTGCAGAACGCTCCCCACCCTTGTCTGCCAAAGCTATATGACATTACCGTCTCCGAAGAATCCACAACGGTTATCGAAGAATATATTAAGGGTCAAACTTGCGGCGCCGTAGAATTGTCCGAAAAGCAATTTCTAAACCTTGTCAGAGAATTATGTTCCGTTCTGGAATTCCTGCACGGAAAGGGCATCATCCACCGTGATATTAAGCCTTCCAACATCCTCCTTACGGAGGACGGGCATATACGCCTCATTGACTTTGATGCCGCCCGTATACCCAAGGAAACGGTGGAGCAAGACACAATTCTTTTGGGCACCAGAGGCTTTGCCCCGCCGGAGCAATACGGCTTCTCCCAAACCGACGAACGGGCAGACATTTATGCTCTGGGAGCCACCCTGAACCTGCTCTTGGGAGAGAAAAAACGAAAACCCCGCTATATAAAAATAATTCGGAAGTGTATGAATCTGGATCCGGAAAAACGATATCAGACCGTAAAACAGATACGGCAGGCTTTTTTCCATACCGAAAGAAATATCCTTTGCGGTTTTGCGGCGCTTATCCTGATTGCCCTTGCAGGAAGCTGCGCGGTCGCTCTGCCACCTTTCCTAAAAGGCAATCCGGCAGACAGCGAAAACGGGGACGCTTCCCTCACGGTTCTGCCCGTGCCGGAGTTCCCCCATTGGGACGGCGAAACAGGCACGGCGGCATGGGGGAATGTGCCGGAATCGGGCATTGCGGATGAAGTACAATTCTATTTGAGATTATATAGGAGAGATACGGAAACCCCTCCGAACCCTGATGACGGTGATTGGTATTATGAGTACAAAGTAAGAATGGGGGGCTCCAATAGAGAAGACGAAATTCAGGCATGGAACCTTACGCCTGCCTTGGATAAGAATGGATATTACTATTTTACCGTAGCATCCGTCGGAGACGGCATACACTACACGGACAGCCCCTATGCCGTTTCGGATGTTTTCGAATATACAGGGGATGCCGCCCCTTCTTTACCTCCTCCCACAGGCCTTGCATGGGCATTGTATGAAGAAGATAATACCCGGCTCTATTATGCAGCATGGGACAACCTCGACGATTATGACGGCAACGACTGGTTTAATGTAACCGTATATGACGAGACCGGAGCCTATGTAATGAATAATACATGGTCAAAGAGCAATATTTTAAAAAGAGACAGAAACGGAATACGTATACCAGCGGAATTTTTAATAGCCGGGCCGGACAAGGCATACCGTTTTACCGTTCAAGTCTATTCTTCGCGGCCCAACGAATACCGGTCAAGCCCCATGCCGGATCCCCCGCCGGAGGAATACTATAGTCCATGGCTTCTATTCGGCCCCCAAAGTGATAAATGACCTTTCACCAATAACTTTTTCTGCAATGTCTGCCGGCAGCATACCCGAGCCAAAGATATTCCGTATATACTTTAGAAGTATTCGTCACGAAAGTCCCATCGTCATTACGGCACCGCAAAGTGTTTTTATACTTTGCGGCGCAGATGGTACACATGCGGGCAAAAGTCCGACAATTCTAAAGTACAGGAGGAACTACTACTATGAAAAAGAAAGCAATATTGGCAGCATCTCTGGCTCTTGCATTGATGGCATCGCCCTTCGGCGGCATAAATGTGTCGGCAGAGGAAGGGGAGAATGTTTCCGTTCAGGATGAGAGCCGTGCCGCAGCACCTGTGGAAAAGGAAACACTGGGGGCACCTCGCAATGTCCGGTTCTCCGCGGATCTGGGATGGTGCACTTTTTCTTTTCCCGCTACTTATTTCGGCCCCTATCAGGCGCATATATGGGTTTATCGGGACGGCGAGCTGGCTCGGGAATACAATACCCTCGGCGATAACAGTAATCCGTGGAACTTCTATGTAAGGCAGGGAGAGGCAGGCGGCCGCTACTACTCGGTCCAAACACCTTTCTATCAGGATCTGGAAGACTCCGGCTCTTACTATTTTAAGGTACGCATGGAAAAACTATTGCCTGACGGCCTTGCCGTAAGTGCAACGGTTACTTCAGAGACGGTGCAGTATATCCGCCCCGATCAGGCATTGGAAACCACAACAGGTTATTGGGATACGGAAAAAGAAGGCCTTTTCCATTATACATCCGTAGACGGCGCCGCAGGATATGAATATCGCCTGTACAAGCAGTCCGGCAGCCGGTGGATGCCTTGTATCCTTCGCAGTACTGCCGGCGGCACCTATACCAGCATAGGCCATCTTTCCGCATTCAGCAGCATAAACCCTGACAGCCCCAGAGACGCAGGCGGCGAGGACAGAACCATAGATTTTACTAATGATATATTCGGAAACCCCTATGTGGATCCGGAAGGCAGCTACTGTGTCACAATAAGGGCGCTGAGTGGCGATCTGAATGAAACCGCCAACGGCTCAGAGGGCGCGATGTCCGATGCACTGCAGATCGGAAGGGGTTCCGTTTCCGATTCCGATCCCGGACAAGAGGATACGGATACCTCCTCCACCTTGGAATCCCGGATAGAAACGGCACAGTCCGGTGACGTGATCCAAATGCAGGATGTCACTACCTTATCCTCCTCCGAAGTAAAACAGCTTCTGGAAAACGGACTGACGCTGGAGATGGAATACACCTATGAGGGTGTTGACTATAAAGTCCGCATTCCCGCCGGGGCATCCATGGACGAAAGCATCCCTTGGTACGGTCCTCTGTATCTGGCACAGCATTACGGCGTCAGCCGTTTGGGCGGGACATCCGCCGCAGGAGGCCCCTCTTATACCGTACAAAAGGGAGACACTCTCGGTAAGATTGCCCGTGCCAACAATATGTCGCTGGCCGAACTGACGGCAAAGAATCCTCAGATTAAAAATGCGGATGTCATCATTCCCGGACAGACCATCCAAATCAAATAAATCGGGCAGAGAAGATTTCTTTCCGCACTTTCCAACTATAGCAACGGCGGAAGCTTATAGGATTATAAGCTTCCGCCGTCTTTGTCATTGAAACATCTATTCGTTACTGTATTCCGCAGATCTGTCACTTTTTATTTACACACCCTCATATAACCATAGAAAATCTTCATTCCTTTCACACTTCCAGACATGCCGCCATCGGCGGCACAAACAATTTATGAACTGGTGCAAGTCCGTAAGAACGCTGTTCTTGCGTTCTTAAAGGAATGGCAAATCCATTCCTTGGGAATGACTTAGATTTTCTTAGGTTGGGTACAATGCAGGTACAAAGAGGGAGTGTTTACACACCCTCTTTACAACCTTAGAAAATCTTCATTCCGTTAACACTTCCAGATATGCCGACACAGCCATCAATGAATTGCCGCAAGGCCGGAAGAATCGCGCAAGCGATTCTTCGAGGAATGACTTAGCTTCTCTTAGGTTGGGTATAAAGAGGGGGTGTTTACACACCCTCTTTCCAACCTTAGAGAAACTTC
>CAJUTJ010000062.1 GCA_910589655.1 uncultured Acetatifactor sp.
CTGACAGTGCCGTTTATCCCGTTAATTTTAATCCCATTACAAACAGTGATTCCGAGGATGAAAATAACCGGAAGGTAACATTGCTGTCTTATGATGAGCTGGAACGTGACAGCGCCTTTAGTGACTTAAGATACCGCCTGATGAAGGGGGATATGATTACGGAGGGCTCTGGGAAAGGGGCTGTGATCAATTTTGCGCTGGCGGATGCAAATGGCCTTGAAATAGGGGATGAGATAGAAGTCGGGACAGAAACAGGGAGTGTGATCAATGTAAAGATCATAGGTGTTTTTGTTGCGGGAAGCGAGAGAAAACAGATGGATACCCTGCCGGCGGTAAACCGTATCGAAAACCAGATTTTTATTGACAATGAATCCTATGCGGAGCTGTTTGATAATGCTGGTTACCGTAAGATAGCAGTATATATCAAAAATCCGGATCAGATAGATGGTTTAGTACAGGAATTAGAAGACTTTTTAGGTAACAGTGGGGAAATCACAACTGCTGATATATTGTATCGTCAGTTGGAGGTACCGCTGAACAGAATAGTCCGTGTGGTGAAACTTATGCTGATATTCACGTTGGTTGCAGGGGGGACAATTACTTCATTATTACTCTGTATGTGGATGAGGTCGAGAAAAAGAGAAATTGCCGTTTTTATCAGTATGGGAAAAAGAAAAACGCATATTTTTATGCAGGTTTTTATGGAAACGGCAGTCGTCTTTTGTTTGGCTGCATTTGGCGCCTGTGTAATAGGAAGTGGGATGGCAGGAATTATGAAAAAACTGCTTATGGAAGAAAATACGGCAGTTCTCTTATCAGTTTCCTTACAAGCAAGGGATGTTGCAACAATGTTCTTTGCAGGAGGCTGTATAGCAGTTATTGCTGTCTGTATTTCATTACTGCCCATCTTAAGGGCAAATCCAAAAGAAATTTTATCAAAAATGGAGGGATAGTAAATGAATGGTTTTAGTTTGGCATGGCGTTCTGTTATTAGAAAACCTATAAAAAGTGTCCTGCTGTTTGTAACTGTATTTACCATCAGCCTGTTACTATTGTCTGGAATGAGTAGTGGGAAAGCAACTATTCAAATGCAGGATAATACAAGGCAGGCAATCGGGGCGGGGCTTCTGCTGGAAGAAAATGAAGCAGACCGACACCGAAGGATTGATGAGTTATCAAGGCAGCTTGACCATAAAGAAGGCAGCTTAGGCGGATACCATCAGGAAATAATTACAATAAACGGAGTAGAAAGCTGGAGAACCTGGACGGATAATTCTTTTGAAACTCTGTTAGTGGAGGACATTGAAATAATAGCAGGTACAGAAGGGATTGCTGATTACAATATTACAACAGTTACAACTGCTGCAAGACCAGTTGATTTCATCCGTATTGAGGATGAGGATGTGGATCAGTATAGTGACCTTGGAGGCGTGTCACTGATTGGAAACAAAGATATGTCTATGGACTCCAATTTTCTTTCGGGCAATGCTTTTATCACGGACGGCAGAATGATTCAAGAAGGGGAAAAGGATGTTTGTGTCATTTCAGCAGAGCTTGCAGAAAAAAATCAATTGGTAATCGGAAGCATAAT
This sequence comes from uncultured Acetatifactor sp., assembly GCA_910589655.1. Lineage (GTDB taxonomy): Bacteria > Bacillota > Clostridia > Lachnospirales > Lachnospiraceae > Acetatifactor. Next base: position 1,592 of record CAJUTJ010000062.1, read on the forward strand.
AAGCTTGGGGAATTGTCGTGATAAAGAGGATTCTATGACTTATGAAGCTGAAGTTGTCGGTATCTATCAGGTGAACCAGCCAATAACCCCTTATATGTTTGGAGATACTTACCGATCTGAAAATATTATTTTTACGGATTTAGATTTCCCGGAAAAGGTGGATGGAAAAGCAGGCGATCCGTTATATGAGAAGGCATATTTTAAGATTGCGGATGTGAAGGAATATGAAATTGTAAAGCTAAGAGTAATGGGGGCGGATATAGCATGGGAACGGTATGATCTGATAGACAATAAAGGAACTATGAATACCCTGTCCGCAAATTTTAATGAAATGGAGAAGTACAGCAGCGTTTTAGTCTGGGTAATTTCAGGGACAGGTCTGATTATCCTGTTTCTTATTTTTCTGTTTTGGATGAAAAGCCGAAATAGGGAAATTGGAATTATGCTGTCAATGGGAACTGCAAAAATTCGGATTTTGTCTCAGATTATGACAGAAGCACTTATGATTGCAGCAGTGGCTGTGTTGATTTCCTTTTCGGCGGCGCCGGGAGTGTCAGGTCTGACAGCGGATTATCTGGTAGAACAGCAGATACAGAGTGCGGAAGAACAGGATTTATTGGATGAGGGGAAAGTAGCATTTTCTTATGAAAAATCAGAGCAGAATGTGGTAGGTGTGCAGGCAGAAATTACTTCCGGGATGTTAATACAGGACGTCACGGGCATTACCCTGTTTATTACAATATCTGTATGTGTATCAGGTATTGCCATATTGAAAAGAAATCCCAAAGATATCTTGCTGGATCTATAAACAGTTTATATGCGCAGGTATTTGGAAATAAGTTAGGAGGATATTTGAAATGATATTAGAAGCAAAAAATGTGGAATATGCGTATAAATCCCAAAAGGAAAGGAAAGTTTTAGACAATATTTCTGTTCGGTTTGAAGAAAAAAAGTTTTATACCATTATAGGAGCCAGCGGAGCCGGAAAAACCACTCTTTTGTCCTTGCTGGCAGGGCTTGACAGTCCGACAGGAGGCACCGTTCTATATGAAGGGGAAGATATTCTTACGAAAGGTTTGAATTATCACAGGAAGAATCATGTATCCTTAGTTTTTCAAGAGTATAACCTAATTGATTATCTTACTACGGAGGAAAACGTAAAATTAGGAGGAACAGATAAGCCGGAGGAACTGCTTTCAAAAGTAAATATTCCGCAGGAAGCATGGAAAAGAAGTGTAATGAAGCTGTCCGGTGGGCAACAGCAGCGGGTAGCGATTGCAAGAGCATTGGCAAGCAATGCGAAAGTTTTGTTGGCAGATGAACCAACCGGAAATCTGGACGAACAGACGGCAGTGGGAATTATTGAGTTATTAAAGCAGACTGCTCATGAGTTGGGGAAATGTGTAATTGTTGTTACACATAGTAAATATTTGGCAAATGAGGCAGATGAGATTGTGCGGATTGCGAATGGAGTGATTGATGCATAGGATGTGGAAAAATACACAAAAGCTAACCGCCGCTATGGCAGACCGCCATATGCGGCGGTCTACCCATTGGAAAGCGGGGAACTTAGAGGTAATATGCAAACACGGCGGTTTGTGTTTGCGTTTATAGTTGTTTCGTGCAATTTATAGTCACTTGGTGCAATCGTGGTTTAAAATGCGGGCGTATCTGCCGATAGATTTTATGAAACGGCAGATTGTATGCGGGCCGGAGCTGGCACAAAAATATTAAGTTAAGGAGGATGAGAGTATGTCTGTGAATTGCGAATGGAAGCACACAGCAGACGGGAACCGAATGGTTCCGGAACATGAAGATGCATTATATCAGGCGAGGGATGCTTATATGAAGCTGTACCATGAAAACAAACAGGCAGGGAGTCCGCTGCTTTACAGATTTTTACTTTTGGAAACAGCCGGATGTATGAATGCTGGATAGATTAGGAAATTTACAGGAGAGGGTGAAATAATGCAGGTTAATTTGTCCAATGGCTCATTGCAGAACAGATACTTTTCAGGGACGGGAAGCATAGGCGGTATCCATCTGCCTGACTTTAATGATAAATATGTTTTCTCCAAAAAGAAAAGCGGCACCAGTGATGAGGAATACCGAAAGCAGATCAGGGAACAGGCATATGAGGATTTTGCAAAAGGGCAGTTCCAGAACAAATCCGAAGGGTTTAACAGGTTGATGAAAAGCTACACATCGGAAGTGTCCCCGAACAGAAAGGGGATCATCACTTCCGGTCTGAAAGCTGTTTCTCAAAACAGGCAGAATGTGCTTAAGCCGATAGATTTTGTGGCGACACTGCTGGAAGGAAAAGTGAAATATCAGAAATTGCCGTCAGGTAACAGCGATTACATAGAGTTTTACGATAAGAACGGGGAGATGGTAGCGACTTATTCCAATAATGGGTGGACGATGTATACCACCAATGCGGAGGCTTCCAGACAGACGGAAATGTGCATGATTTATAACGAGGCATGGGGAAATGCCAAGAGAGGTATTCCGCTGGCGGGCGAAGATGCGGTGAGTGTGGAGAGTCCGCAGAATACTTTTGACGCAAAAGCATAGCAGGAAATGAATTCTGCGGTTTCATATCCCCAATAAGCCACAGCCCGACAAGGCAGGGCGGGCATCCCCGGCGTTCCGGCGGATTAGGGAGAAGCTTGATGAATGGCAGGTGTCAATTAAAATTGAAGGGTAAGATAATATGAATCAAAGAGATGATGTGGCAGATCAACTGAAAGAACTTCTCGATATGTATGAGTTCAGTATGGATACACTTTCTAAATATTTGCAGTTGCCCGTGGAGCAGATAAGGAAACTGTCTGAGGGAGATGTTGGCTTCTTGCCAGAAGATCCTATATACCGTTTCGACATCTTTAATAAGATTACGTTCCTTTATCTTAGTGCTGTGGAGGATAAGGACTTAAAGTTAAGCGCATTCTTGAAAGTGCTTGTTTCCTATCATGGTCTGTCTAAACGGGCAGTGGCGAAAATGGCAGGGGTAGAGGTAAAGAATATTGAGGGGATGTTATCAAATCCACCCAAGAAAGTGTCAGAAGATATAAAATACAAAGTTGCGGTTACAGTTATGTCATTACGATTTTTCTTGAAAGACTGCGAAAAAGAAAATATAAATTGTTAGTTGATCTTTCGGACGGCATATCCCTAATAAGCCGCAGCCAGACAAGGCAGGGCAGGCATCCCCGGTTTTCCGGTAGATTGGAAAATCGGGGAGCAGGGAGCGATTTCGTGAATGGCGGAGTCACTAAATTGAAAATGACTGACAGAATTGGAAAAAATTATGAATAATACTGTTTTGGAATTTGAGTGCATTGGCATGGATAACGGAAGTAAATTTCCCATTGAATATACGGGGCGGGGACAGGACATATCTCCAGAATTTGTAATTAAGAACCTGTCACCGAATGCGAAAAGCCTTGCTGTTACATTAGAAGATTTATCACATCCAATTAAGGATTTTACGCATTGGATTATATGGAACATTCCTGCCGCTGAAAGAATAAGGAAAAATATTCCTGCCGGCAAGACTGTGCCGGGGTTGGGGAATGCCCGTCAGGGGGCAGGATATGGCCTGCACCGTTATGCGGGACCGAAACCGCCGAAAGGGAAAAAGCATACTTACCGTTTTACGGTCTATTCCTTAGACTGTGAAATAAACATAAGCGCCAACTCCATGAAAAGAAATTTTCTGAAAAAGGCCGAAAAGCATATCATCCAAAAAGGTAGTATCATTGGTGAGTTTGAGTAAGAAATACCTTTACAGGTGACACTAAAGAGTAAACAGGGTTGCCTTAACGTGTTTTCTTTTTTCAATTTCCATAGATTATAAAGCAGACCGCCGCACTATGGCCTTCATTCGCCATATGCGGTGGTCTGCTTTTTTCTCAGGCCGGCCGGGGCATCCGCCCCTATATCGGACGAATGGCGATATGCCATATTCGGGTGGTGGTGTATGAGTCTTCCATACAAAAGCGTCAATCTTAATAGTTAACGATAATTGAATGCTGTATAAAATTACGAAAGAAAACGAAAGGAAGGCAGTGAACCGCTCGGACTTATTATGAGGGAGCGGATGCGGCTCTGACCGACAGAGGAGCCGCAATAAAAAATAATGGAGCAGAAAAATGTGGTTGCAGCCTCAACATTAAACCACCCGCTTATAGAATTTTACACAGATTTTACATAAATCATCTTTTGGATTTTACATAGATCGGATACCATTTGATATAAGAAAATGATTTAGGCACTTAGCGACGACATCTTACGCAAAGTGGCAAAAATTTTGTCCGGCTTGTCCGGGTTAGGAGGATTATAGTCAAATGGATTTCTTTGGATTGCTGACTATGATTGGCGGATTGGCATTATTTTTATATGGAATGAAAACCATGGGAGATGCCCTGTCCAAGATGGCAGGCGGCAGGTTGGAGCAGGTACTGGAGCGTATGACGAATAATCCTGTGAAGGCTGTCCTGCTTGGGGCAGGAGTGACAGCGGTGATTCAGTCTTCTTCCGCTACGACGGTTATGGTAGTGGGGTTTGTCAATTCCGGTATTATGAAGCTGTCACAGGCAGTCGGCGTGATTATGGGTGCAAATATCGGTACGACAGTTACCTCGTGGATTCTAAGCCTTTCCGGTATTGAAAGCGGGAATTTCTTTGTAAAACTTCTGAAACCCTCGTCTTTTTCCCCGGTATTGGCACTTATCGGTGTGATACTGGTAATGTTTATCAAAAATACGAAAAAGAATGATGTGGGAACGATTCTGATTGGGTTTGCAGTGCTTATGTTTGGAATGGAAACTATGAGCAGCGCTGTAAAGCCCCTTGCAGATGTACCGGAATTTACCTCGCTTTTTACGGCATTTGAAAACCCTCTTTTAGGTATGATAGTAGGAACGCTTTTAACTGCAGTGATCCAGAGCTCTTCTGCTTCTGTCGGTATCTTGCAGGCGATGTGTGCTACCGGAAGCGTAACGGTGGGAGCCGCGCTTCCGGTGATCATGGGGCAGAATATCGGAACCTGTGTCACGGCTTTGCTTTCCGGTGTTGGGGCAAACAGGAATGCAAGAAGGGCATCTTTGGTACATCTTTATTTTAACCTGATAGGTACATTCGTGTTTATGGCAGTATTTTATGCCTTGAATCATTTTATACAGTTTGCTTTTTTGTCGGATACGGCAAATGGCGCGGTCATTGCAGTGATACATAGTTTGTTTAATATTGCCTCGACAATCGTGCTGCTTCCTGCTTCCGGATTGCTGGTAAAACTCGCATATTTTACCATTCCACAATCAGAGGACGAAACACTGGAAACGTCAGGAAAAGTACTGGACGAAAGGTTCTTGGAAAGGCCTGCGTTTGCGGTTGCACAATGTAAAAATGCGGTGTGTGATATGGCACAGCTTATCTTAAAGGCAATGAATTTATGTGTAATCATACACGAAAAATATGATGAAAATGCGGTGCGGACAATTATGGAAATTGAGCAGGAGGTAGATGCCAGAGAAGATGAGCTATTGTCTTATCTGACAAAGCTTTCCATAAAGCCGCTCTCTGAACGGGACAGTAAAACCATCAATAAATTCAGCAGGTGCATTATGGATTTTGAAAGGATATCCGATTATACAAAAGGTATCGCATTCGCACAAAAGAAGCTGTATAAGGGCAAAGAAAAATTTTCAAAGAAAGCGGCGGCCGAAGCAAGGCTAATCTATGAGGCAACTCTCGAAACCGTGGAATATACTGTTTCCGGTTTTATACATGAGGACAAAGAGATGGTGTTTCGTATTGATCCGCTTGCCGATGTGATCAGTCAGGTTAAAAAGGAAATCCGGAAGAACCATAACAAGAGACTGGAAAAGGGGAAGTGCTCTGTGGAACTCGGCATGGCGCTTACAGATATGGTTACTTCTTTGGAGCGTATTGCGAAGCATTGCTCCAACATAGCGGAGGAGCAGATGGCATCCGAAACAGACCAGCACGCATTGCATCAATATGCACGGAATGTTAAAAAGAAAAATGAGTTGTATAAGGAGCTGCTTGAAGGATATACAGAAAAGTATTCATTGGAAAAACTTGAGGAAACATAAATTATCAGTATAATGTAACTATGCAGGGGCGGTTTTGCAAATGTAAATGGTGCAAAAGGAATATTTTACAGTTCAATTTTGTTAAAAGTGAGCATGATTTAAGAAATTTTAGAAAAAGGAAGCTGGTGTTTATGTCATTAATCTATATTTTGGAAGATGATAAGAATATTCAGGAGATAGAAAGTTATGCTATAAAGGGGAGCGGATATGATGTACGTGCGTTTGATGACACGGAAGCTTTTGACAGGGGGATGAAGGAAATGAAGCCTGATTTATTGCTTCTCGATGTCATGCTGCCGGGGGAGGATGGACTGTCCGTGCTGAAAAGACTCCGTTCAGATAAGGATACAGAAGAACTGCCTGTCATACTTGTGACAGCGAAAGATTCGGAAATAGATACCGTCAAGGGACTTGATCTGGGGGCTGATGACTACATTACAAAACCGTTTGGCGTGATGGAGCTTATGTCACGCATCAAGGCAATTATGCGGCGCATTAAACCGACGAGCGACGACTTGGTCTTAAAATATAAAAATATATATCTGGATCAGGACAGACGGCTCTGCCTTGTGGATGCGGAAAACGTGGAACTGACATTCAAGGAATATGAGCTGCTCCGGCTGTTTCTTTCCAATCTGGGTATTGTGCTGACAAGGGAAATCATCATGGAAACGGTATGGGGGACGGATTTTGCAGGGGAAAGCAGAACCGTTGACATGCATATCAAAACACTCCGCAAAAAACTGAAAGAAGCGGGCAGCCTGATTATTACCGTGAGGAATGTGGGGTATAAGCTGGAATGAGGCAGAAAATAAACAGACGGTTCACCGGCATAGCGCTTTTTTCCGTTGTGATCACCACGATTGTCATGACTGCGGTGTTCTATTCACAGTTAAAAAAACAGGTTTTTTCCGATTTGGCGGTTGTGGCAGATTTACTGACTGAGGAAGATTCCTGTGAGCGGGAAATAGACAATTTAAGAATTACGTTGATTGATGCGGACGGTAATGTTTTATTTGATTCCACGGTAGATGGACAGTCGCTTGCCAACCATCTGGACAGGCCGGAAATTGCGGAGGCGGTCTCTTACGGAACCGGCATGGGAATCAGAAAGTCAGATACCCTGTCGGAGAGCGTGTTTTATTATGCAAAAAAATTGGATAACGGGCAGATACTCAGAGTGGGGAAGGAAGCACACAGCGTTGTGGCTGTTCTTTCGTCTGCCCTTCCGATGGTGCTGACAACGGCACTGCTCCTTGCGGCCATCTGTCTGATGGTGTCTCACTACCTTACTTCTGCCATTGTGAAGCCGATTGATGAAATGGCGGGGGATATGGAACATATTGACGAAGGGAAAAGTTATCCGGAGCTGATCCCGTTTACAAGAAAAATCCGATTACAGCATGAGGAAATCCTATCTGCCGCAAATATAAGGCAGGAATTTACCGCCAATGTAAGCCACGAACTAAAGACACCCCTTGCGGCGATATCAGGCTACGCGGAGCTGATGGAGGCAGGACTTGTAGATGAAAAAGAGATCAAGCGCTTTTCAGGGGAAATCCGTAAAAGCGCGGCAAGACTGCTTACCCTGATCAATGATATTATCAAGCTTTCGCAATTAGATGCAGGAAATGCAAAAGATACTCTTGATGTGGTGAATCTGGCGGAAATTGCGAAAGAAAGTGTGGAAATGCTCTCTTTTGGGGCAGCGAAAAATGGTATTGAGGTAATGTATGAAGGGGATGACAGGGCAGATGTCCATATCGGAAAGGAACTTGCACAGGAGCTCACTTATAATTTGATTGAAAACGCCATCCGATATAACAAACAAAACGGCAGAGTGACTGTAAAAGTGCAGAAAGAGGGAACGCAGATTATCTTTTCGGTAGAGGATACCGGTATCGGCATTCCGCCGGAGCATCAGGAGAGAATCTTTGAACGCTTTTACCGGGTGGATAAAAGCAGGTCGAAGGAACTTGGGGGCACGGGACTTGGGCTTGCGATTGTAAAGCATATCTGTAATCTGACAGATGCGGATGTGAACCTGATGAGTAAGCCGGGAGTCGGAACGAAGATATTTATTGTCTGGGACAGGGGCAGCGCTTAATGATCCACAGGGGCATTCAGAAGCCCACACAGCTCTTGCGGCAGAAAAGACTGCATGCCTGCTATCTTCTTGGGAAGGATGCAGATTTACTGTCATGCCGGGGAGTTTTTAGGTGTGCGGTTTAAGCTGATGGCAAACGGCAGCAAGGTCTTGTAAAGATTATGCCGAAATGGTCAAGGAACTGTAAACAGTTCCTTTGTGAAAAGATTGGAGGTTGAAGATATGGAGACAGCTTTACAGATATTTTTATTGGCCGCAGGGTTTACGATGCTTATTAAGGGTGCGGATTTCTTTGTGGATGGTTCGTCAGGAATTGCTTCGAGATTTGGGATTCCGCAGCTTGTGGTCGGGCTTACCATTGTTGCTATGGGAACAAGCGCTCCTGAGGCTGCGGTAAGCATTTCAGCGGCGCTTAAGGGGAATGCGGGCATTACCGTTGGAAATGTGGCGGGAAGTAATATTTTGAATATTCTTATCATTTTAGGTCTTACGGCATTTTTGACAAAAAAGATAGTTCCTGTTGCATCTTCGACTATAAAATATGAAATGCCCTTTATGATTGTGGTAATGTTAATCCTTCTCTGGATGGGATATGCGGGAAATGAAATTTCAAGACTGGAAGGAGCCGGATTGTGGGCTGCTTTTTTGTTGTATCTTTTTTATCTTCTAAAAATGGCTAAAAAAGGCACTGGCAAGAATTCAGAGGACGATGAGGGAGAAATTTTAGAAAGAGGAGGGGATAAAAAGGAAAAAAGTATGGCAATGCTGCTTTTGTTCACGGTTGTTGGTCTTGCGCTTATTGTAATCGGCAGCAGCGTCACTGTGGATGCAGCAACAGCGATCGCAAGGATCATAGGTCTGAGTGAGAGGTTTATAGGTCTTACAATTGTGGCGCTGGGAACATCCTTGCCGGAATTGTTTACATCTGTATCAGCAGCGAGAAAAGGCAGTGCGGATATTGCGATCGGAAATATTGTGGGAAGCAATATCTTCAATATCCTTTTTGTGGTAGGAACATCTGCATTGATTACACCGGTTGTTTTCGAGAGTAAATTCATAGTGGATTTCATTGTGGCTGTGGCAGCGGGAGTGCTGTTGTGGATATTCTCTTTCAATGGAAGGAGCCTGAACCGTGCGGAGGGCGGCTTGCTGCTGCTTGGATATCTGGGATATTTTGTTTATTTACTGTGAATCATAATATGCCTGTTTTAATAAAAAAGTGCCGGAAGTTTGGCGGGGGTCATCGCATTGGCTGGTGTGCCCATAAATCAATCAAAGGAGGCATGGCTATGAAATTATCAGAGAAAATAATAGAACTAAGAAAAGCAAACGGAATGACTCAAGAAGAGCTTGCATCCATATGCAATGTCAGCAGGCAATCCATATCGAAATGGGAAGCTGACATTGCATTGCCGGAGACGGAAAAACTATTGATACTGGGAAAAACCTTTCAGGTATCTATGGATATTCTGTTAAAGGATGAATTGACATTAAATGAGGTGAAAGATATTCATATCTGTGGCAATAATGCAATTCAACAAAGGAAACAGGAATTGTATGAGGGAATATTAATTAAAGAAAGTATCGTGGACGATAGTATCATTGACTGCCTTAAAGTTCATAAAATCGAACTGTGGAATACTGACGGGAACCCCAAATATTGGACGGTATTGTTTTTTACAAGTGATAAAAGAGATTTTCCGGAACAAATATCAAAAGTCATGCGGTCTGATCCTGATGCAAATGAGAATTGGTTTGTTGATTTTAAGGCAGGTAATGAAAAATATATTGTATTCAAAGACAGGATTTTAAAATATCAGATTGGAAATCCGGCTGAGAAAGAATATGTATGCAATGAGTGTAGAAAATTAGGCATTTCTGACGGGCAGATGAACTGGCCGGAGTAGGAGATCGTTCCATGTTGGGAACAACAGTCGGAAACGGCGCGGGGAGCGGCATGGCGGGGCTGTGCATATTGTTTCCTGACGGTTGATTTTGTATATCATAGTATCGTTACGGTCGATTGAATCCCATTTATTTTTTCTGCTATAATAAGCCTGTAAACATATTGTGGCTTTTTGCAAGTCCCCAAACGGCGGAAGCAGTTAGAGAAACGTATAAAGGAACGCCTAAAGGAACGGCATATCTCATCGGAGTTTTAGAATGTGTCTGAAAATGCTGTCTCTGATGTGCGTCATACTTTGTGGGATTTGCGTGGCAGCTTTGCTGTGACATGGAGGTTACTATGAATAAACTGAACTTGCCGGAGAATATAATTCGGCTTCGGCATGAGAAGAAGCTGACACAGGAGGAACTGGCTGATTTCATAGGGGTCACTAAGGCTTCTGTATCCAAGTGGGAGAAAGGGATCAATACACCGGATCTTATGCTTCTGCCTCAGTTAGCCGCATACTTTGATGTGACGGTAGACGAATTGATCGGATATGAAGCCCGGCTTTCCGGTGAGCAGATCCGGCGTCAATATGCGGAACTGTCCAAAGAGTTCGCAATCCTTCCCTTTGCGGACGTATTGGAGAAAATCAGAGTATTGGCTCATAAATATTATGCCTGTTATCCGTTTCTGCTCCAATTGGGCATCCTGTACTGGAACCACTATATGCTGGCGGAGACAGAGGAAGAACGCAGATCACTACTGCTGGAAGCGGTGGAATGGTGTAACCGGATACTGGAAAACTGCAGTGACGTAGGTGTTTGCAGCGATGCCGTGGTTTTGAAGGCAGCGTTACATCTCCGGCTTGGAAAAGCAGCGGAAGCGATTGAAGCGCTGGAACCTTCTGCAGATTCCGGGCGCCTTGCAGGACAGCACGGAATCCTGCTGGTGCAGGCGTATCAGTCATCCGGAGACACGGAAAAAGCCAGAAGCTATGCGCAGGTAAGGCAGTATCTGGATTTGCTGGCTTTAATCAGTGATGCAATTCTGGCGCTTTCTCTGAATGAAAAGGATATGGACCAGTGTGAGGAAACCGTCCGGCGTATAACAGGAATCATAGAATTGTATCATTTGGAAGCGCTGCATCCGAATCTTGCCGCCCAGTTTCATTTCCAGTCCGCAATTGTCTACGCGGTAAACGGGAGAGAGGAGGAAACATTAGCGGCTCTCCATGATTTTGAAAGATGTGTGGACAGATTGTTAAATGCAAAACAAATTAAGCTTCACGGGGATGAGTATTTCGACCGGTTGGAAGCGTGGATTGAATGCTTGCCCTTGGGGAGCATGGAGCCCAGAGATAGAAGCTTTATCCGGCAGAATCTGAGAGGAGCTCTGGCACATCCTGCCTTTGACAGGTTTCGGGAGCAGGAAGAATTTCAGAGGCTTGTTAACAGAGTAACGGGAGGGAGTTCTTATGTTAAAGATTGAACATTTAACCAAGCATTATAAAGGAAGCAGTAAGGGAGTCACCGATCTGAGCCTGCATATAGCGCCGGGAGATATTTACGCCTTTATTGGTCATAACGGTGCGGGGAAAACTACAACATTAAAATGTGTGGCAGGCATTCAGGATTATGATACCGGAACAATACAAATCGGCGGAAAGGATATGGGGAAGAATCCCCTTGCCTGTAAACGGCAGTTTGCCTATATTCCGGACAATCCGGATTTGTGTGAGTATCTTACCGGCATTCAATATCTAAACTTTATTGCGGATATATTCGGTGTGGGAGCACGGGAACGGGAGGAGAGAATTAAAAAGTACGGAGATTCATTTGAAATTACGGCTTCTCTGGGCGATCTGATATCTACCTATTCCCACGGTATGAAACAAAAGCTGGCGATTCTGTCTGCTTTGGTGCATCAGCCGAAGCTTTTGATTCTCGACGAGCCCTTTGTGGGGCTTGACCCGAAAGCGGCAGTTATTTTAAAAGATATCATGCGCAGTATCTGTGAAGGGGGCGGTGCAATCTTCTTTTCCACCCATGTGTTGGACGTAGCAGAGAAGCTGTGCAATAAAGTAGCAATTATCAAGGACGGTACGCTGATAACTTCCGGGGACATGGAGGAAATCGTGAAGCAGGGGCAGTCTCTGGAATCCATTTTCATGGAGGTGGTGGAGCATGTTGACACAAATTAAAATTCTGACAAAGCTGGAGCTGTGTAATCTGTGTGGTTTGAACGTGCTCCGGTTTTCAAAAGATAAAAAGGCGAAACGGAAGACCATGGGCTTACTGGCAGTATGGCTTCTGGTGCTTGCCATATTGGTCTGCTATGTAGGCGGTTTATCCTACGGACTGATTCATCTGGGACTGGAAGAGACGGTTCCCGCTTATCTCGTCACGGTTTCCGGCTTGTTGATTCTCGTTTTCGGGATACTTAAAGCGGGGAGTACGATCTTCCGAAAGGAAGGATATGATATCCTATGTGCACTGCCGCTGCCTGCGGGGGCGGCAGCCCTCAGCCGCCTGTTTAAAATGTATGTGGAAGATATGCTGTTGACTCTGGCGGTGCTGCTGCCCGGTATTGCGGTATACGCATGGAATATCCGGCCAAACGCAGGCTTTTATCTGGCGGGGGTTATCGGGATCTGGAGCATTCCGCTGATTCCTATGGCAGCATCCGTTTTCATCGGCACGCTGATTACCGGAATCTCTTCCCGTATGCGTCACAAAAGTCTGATAGCGGCCGGTTTGTCGATTTTAGCAGTCTTGGGAATTATGTATGGTTCGTCCCGGCTGTCGGCAGCGGACGGCGATATAGATCCGGAAATGCTGAAAAATATGTCCGTATTTATTATGGCGCTGTTAAAAAGGTTATATCCGCCGGCGGTATGGCTTGGTACGGCTATTGTTCGGGGGGATATTTTAGGGGTTGCGCTGTGCTGCGGCCTGTCTCTGGCAATATTTGCAGCGGTGGCCGCAGGTGTAGCTTTTTTCTTCCGGAAGATCAGCCAAAGCCTTTACGGTAATTTTGCGAAACATAATTACAAAATGGGGGAGCTCAAAGAAAATTCTCTTTTAAGTTCCTTGTGCAAACGAGAGTTCAGGCGGTACTTTTCTTCCAGCATCTATGTCACTAATACCATCATCGGGCCCATCATGGGATGCGTTTTATCGGGAGCCCTTTTGTTTACCGGAACGGACACTTTAAAGGAACTTCTGCCCTTGTCCATTGACATGGAAAGTATGATTCCGTTTTTGACGGCAGGCGTGTTCTGTATGATGACCACCACGGCAACTTCGATATCCATGGAAGGGAAAAATTGGTGGATTCTCAAAAGTCTGCCATTGTCTGCAAAAAATATTCTGGACGGGAAAATCCTGATGAACCTGCTGCTCATTTTGCCTTTTTACTTTCTGTCAGAGCTGTTTCTCATTTTTGCGCTGAAACCGGGAGCGGGAGAGCTTCTGTGGCTGATATTGATTCCGGCGGAGATCATCCTGTTTTCCTGCGTATACGGTATTACCGTGAATCTGCACTTCCCTGTACTGGAATGGGAAAGCGAGGTGCGCATCGTGAAACAGAGCGCTTCCGCCATGCTCGGGGGAATGGGCGGGTTTATTCTGGCGTTATTATGTGCGGTAATTGTGGGGGTAGTTCCGAATGAGTATACAGATTATCTGAAGACAGGGATCTGCGTTGTGATTTTGGCCGCAGCCGCAGTCTTATACCGAATCAACAACCGCTTTGATCTTTGCGGGAAGATTTAGGGATGTTCCGGACAGAACCCGTGGCTTGAAAATCAAATGCCTCTTCGGGGCGTTTGATTTTCTGCGCTCATGGCATAATGCACTCAAGAATCCAGCCGCTGCGCGTCTGACGCGCTTCGCGCTGTAAGATTTTTTCGTTACCATATCAGGTGAAATCAAATGCTCACTGCGTTTACGCTTGATTTCTTGCTGATAGGGCATAATTGGCATACGATAATCTGAGAACAATATGAGAGGCATACAAGAATAAGAATAAAAAGGGGAGATTATGAAGTTTAAGTTAGATGCGCACTATTCTGAAAAGGAATTAGAATTTCTTGAAAAACATAACTGTAAGATTCTTTCAGAAATAAAACTATCAAAAACAAATTTTTCAGAATATGAAGTACCGCGTCGAATGTTCCTTTATGGCGGTACTTATATTGCTGAAATTGTAGATGACGAAACCCAGAGTTTCGTATGGGCAGTCTTATCCGAATGGAAAGGTGTTTATCATTTTGCGGAATGTTATGATTGCTTGGAAGCAATGGAACAAGGGCTGTAAATTATTGCTTGGCATAGCGTGGATGTTTGATTTCCCAATCATTTTATTCTCTCAGATACTTTTTTGCATATTCATCAATATATGGTATGACTTGATCCAAATCTGCAAGTCCGTCAAATTGTACTTTTCGCCGGCCCAAGTATCCTTTCAGTGTGCTGATTAAAGATTCGTTCTGGCATGACAATAATAATGTGCCGCTTACCGTTGCCTTTCCATCCAGTTCTAATGCAAATTCGTATACTTTTTGAGAACAATATTGAGCATCAAAAATATGCTGGTTCTTTGGATTTGTATTCTTTCTGATTTGAATGTCTTAAAACCGGATCAGCGATTATCGGTATGCTTATTGGTTTTACTGTTTCCATAAGTTATATGCTTCCAGTGTACACTATGTTTAAAACGCCCGTTCTATCTGCGTATTTTTCCTGCGGAAATACAGTATCTCCTTCATGAACCGAATGCTCTTTGCCGGATGGTGTTTTTAACGTAACATATTTTGTGACGAATATCTATAGATATCTAATTGACTGGAAATAAGTTGAACCATATAATTATGGGGTATACAGTTTGAGTAAAGGATATGTTTGGCATGTTAAAAATAATATTGTGTGATGACGATCCCTTTATTTTGCAATTGGGTGCGGAAAAAATAAACCATTTAATTGAGACACAGGGATTTGACGCAAAGATTGCCAGTTTGGCATCCGGCAGTAAAGAGCTGTTTTCCTACATAAAAAATAATCCGTCACAGTATTTGATTTTTCTTGATCTGGATTTCGGAAACGGGAAATTGAACGGTATTGATGTGGCAAAAGCATTGCGTCAGACAGGGAGCGATTGTAAGATTGTTTTTACTACAAATCATTCTGAGATGGCCATGGATGTTTTGAAAAGCGGGGCGGAACCCTTTGGCTTTCTGGAAAAAAGCAGTGATATGGAAAAGCTTTCCGACGGATACCGTAAATATATGGTAATGCTTTCAAATCAGACAAGGCCGGAAATATCAGGATCCGTGAGAGAAGGTCATTCCGCAGAAACGGGACTTGCCGGAGAGGCAGGAGACATTCTGCTGAATTCCGGTATGGATGAGGATATCTTGATTTCATTGGAAGATATTGTCTATGTGGAGACGGAAAAAAACGTGTCCCACGGAATCACCTATCACACAATCAACGGGTCTGTGATTACTATAATCAGCACTCTGGATATGGAACAGAAAAAACTGGGGGACGGATTTATCAGGGTGCATCGTTCCTATCTTGTGAATAAAAGGCACATATTAAGGATGAAAGAGGGGGTTCTGAAGTTATCCAACCAGCAGGAAATCCCTTGTTCTTTTCGGATGCGGAATGAGGTGAGAAAGTGGATCGTGTAAAAAAGAAAGTTCTTTTGGCGGAACTGTTGTTTCAGGCATTTCTGCTGTATCTGGGATGGAGGCTGCAGATCCGCAGCCTTTATTTTGCCGTACAGATCAGCGAAATAGTGCTTTTGACGGCAGTCTTGAAAAGTATGCCTCTGCTGGAGTTGTCTGTCAATGATCTGGCAGCCATGACAGCTTTTATGTTGTTAAATCAGGTGGTTTTGCTGTATTTTCGGCTTTGCACTCCGGCTCTTGTGTTTGTTATCCCTTTTCTTATTTTGCTTTTACCGGAGCTGCTGGTGCTGGTTAAAGGACTGCGCCGAAGGAAAAGAGGGTACGGAATTGCGGTGGGATATGCGGTGTTATGCTGTTGGGGCGTCCTTGGCGTATACCGGAAATGGGAGCGCTGCTTTCTGGATTATTATCTGGCTAGAGAGGGTGAATTCGTCTTTGCCGTGAAAGCGGTTTATTTGTCTGCCTGTATACTTGTCGCAGCCATATTTGTATTGCTGCCTGTCAGATGGCTTGGCGCTTTCATGAGGAGACGGCTGGTCAGGCTGCAGGAATATAGTATGACGTATACGGAAATAGACCGTTCCGTTATCATGGTTCTTATACTGACTCTAATCGCTTTGTCCATGAGAGATTTAGTGGGAATCTTGGCGGCAATCCTGCCGGAGAATAATGAAGTTCATCTGATTCCCTTCTGGCCTGCGTATAGTACATATGATATTCCTTTGCTCTGGATCGGATTTTTTATCATGATGGTATTGATACAGGTTATCTATATCCGCCTGCTGGTGAAAAGTATTTCGATGAAAGAGGAAATGCGCGCACAGGAGAAGGATCTGCATCAGCTGGCAGAGTATAACAGAGAGCTGGAAAACAATATGGAAGATATGAGAGGGATCCGGCATGATATGAAAAATATGTTCCTTACCATGGGCGGGTTTGTTGACAGAAGCAATGATGAAGAGATGAAAGTATTTTATGAGGAAAACATTGTCCCGTATGCCCGACAGGAATTACAGAAAAACGACTTGTATGTGAAGCTGGCCTGCATACGCAGTGAGAGCTTGAAATCCTTTTTATATTTTAAAATCATGCAGGGTATCGAACAAAATGTGTCTGTTGAATTACAGATACAGTTCGCGGATACAGGGAATATTTTCTGTATCGAACAGATCGACTTGATCCGCATTCTTGGGATTTTGATAGATAATGCGGCGGAAGAAGCCAAGTCCTGTGAAGGAACAGTGGTGATTTCACTGAAAGAGAACGAGAGGGAGTTTCTCTTGTCTGTCAGCAACACAGTGCGCCGCAAGACAATGGAAAAAGGAGTTATGGCCGGGACGACGGATAAAGGGCCGGGGCGCGGAAACGGGCTTCTGATTGCGGATAAACTGATACGAAAGTATAGGAATGTGCTTTTGAATTCCTATTTTAGGGAGGATAAATTTGTGCAATGCCTGAGAATCGGAAAGTGAGACGGGATTGAGGAAATGATGCATGGGCATTCTTCCGGCCTTGCACCGATTATTTGTGCCGACTGCATCGGCATGACAGGAGGGTGTATAACCCCCCTCTTTAAGCAGGCAGATGGGTGAAAAATAATATAAGTTTGTTCAATATAATTTCTGACATGCCTGAAAGACAATGGGATTGCCTAAACGTTTACCGGAAAAACGATTTGGGGCAATTCCCTTTTTGTGTGGGCAGAAATAAACAAAAAGAGCCGGAAATATGGTAGAGTCTGATTCAGTAAGACTATGCGCAGGTTCTTGGAATCTTAACAGATAAAACAGCTGTATCATTCATTTTCAGAGAAATGGCGCAGAATGAATTTTCAGTCTGCAAGGCGGTTTCATTCTGGTTTGAGGTTCCACAGAGCGGAATTATGGGAGGTAGGTATGAAGAAATCAGGGAGAATTTTCGGTGCAATTATTTTGGGGATGGCTTTGATGGCAGGATGCGGAGACGAACAGGCAGCCGTAGCTCTCAATGGGCAGCCTGTAGAATTAACAGGAAACGGCACGGAAGGCAATGGACAGAACGGTCAGGGACAGGGCAGTCAGGAACAGGATGGCCGGACGCAGGGACAGAGCGATTCAGAGCAGAGCGGTGAGCGGATCAAATTGACGCTGGGTGTTGTGATGGACTCCACTTCTCCTACAATGCAGAATTTAGTGGAAGCCTATAATGCCCAAAGTGACAAGTATTATGTTGAGATGGCAGAATATCTTCCCGAAAATTATGACAATGCCATATTTGAGGCTTCGGAGGATCGGTTTCGTATGGATCTTGCCACCGGCAAGGGAACGGACATCGTCCTTTTTGGCGGTTTGTCTGCGGATGAGCTGGGTTATGCCGGAGTGGTGCTGGATCTCAATTCATTTTTGTATGCAGAGGACAAAGTAGGTGAAGAGCCTTCCGGGGAGAAGTATTTATTGGATATTCTGGAATGTGCCCAGACCGGAGATGCCCTTTACGAGATCTCACCCGCATTCACGTTGGGCTTTATCGTGGGGGACGGCTCCCGGCTTGGCATGGAAAACGGCTGGACCATGGAAGAAATGATGGAGAGCTTTGAGAGGAACGGCCGGGACGGACTAGCGCTGGCCCAAGGTCAGGGGCGGACAGTG
This sequence comes from uncultured Acetatifactor sp., assembly GCA_910589655.1. Lineage (GTDB taxonomy): Bacteria > Bacillota > Clostridia > Lachnospirales > Lachnospiraceae > Acetatifactor. The sequence goes on from CAJUTJ010000062.1 coordinate 20,028, forward strand.
GAACGTCTGGTGGAAGCTTCCATAGAAGACTATGTGGACTGGGATGCGGGAACGGCGGATTTCTGTAAAGAGGAATTTTATCGTGTGTTGGAATTCGGAAAGGTTACTGACAGCAGTGAATATATCCGGCCATCCAGAGAGAGCGCGACAGCGGGAATTCATCTTGCCAGTTGTGAGGGACTTGGGACGGCGGCAGACATTCAGTACTTCAAGTGGCTGTTTGGAGATAATGCGGCGGTAAAGGGCTGGCCTTGCAGTCACGGTACAGGCATAACCGTGGGTATACAACAATATTCCATGGGAATCTGCTCCTATAGCAAATGTCCGGAAGGGGCATGGGATTTTCTGGAATTTTTTGTGGACGCAGCATGGACGGAGAGAGAATTTGAAATAGAAGGTGAATTGATAAAGAAAAATTTTTCCAATTACTTTGGAGGCTTTCCTGTGAACAGGCAGCTTTTTGAAAAAATGCTGGCACAGTCAATGGTACAACAGTATTATCCGGATACCGGAAATCCGATTCCCCTACTGCAAGGAGAGGGCGAAATCCCGGATTTCTATGCCAACACGGCGGAGGATGTGGAAAAGCTGCGTGAACTGATTGCTTTGGCTGACAGACGGTATTTGCCTGACCAGTCGGTAATCTGCCAAATAATCGGGGAGGAGATTGGCGGGTACAATGCCGGTGTCTTGACTGCAGAACAGACGGCACAGAAGATTCAGAACCGGGTGCAGCTGTATCTGGATGAACAGAAGTGAACAATTATGGAGGATATAGCCGATAGAGTGGCCGGAATGCACACATAATGAGCAAAAGGAGCGCCAAGCCACAGAGTGGGGCATAGGTTGCTGAGAACAGAAACAACAGCTATGGTTTAGATGAAAGAGGAGAAAAAATAAGTAGATTTATTAACATCTTTGTGCTATATTTTTAGTAACGATCATAAGAACGGAAATATAATGACAATACAGGAGGGGAAATTTGGGGAAAGATTACACCTGACATGGCCGGTTATAGGCCGGAGCCGGCGTGGTGGCCGGATTTAACGGCATACCGGAAAGCTATTTTTTTGCATAATATTTCTTTTGGCGACGTGGATGTTTTATTGAAAGAATATGCAGCGATTTCTTCGGATAAGAGACAGATTGTATGTGATTTTTACTACACGGCGTTACCCGATGACGGCACATGGACTTATTTAGAGTTTCCGAACTTTGAAAATGTCCCCCATTATGTGAACCTGTGGCATTACCAAAATCTTCTGATATGGCTCAGCCAGAAAGCAGATCGGGAATTTTGCCTTGCAATTCCTGAAAATCAGAAGTATCCTTTGTTTTTATCGACAATGGATAAGAAAAATCCTTACGGTGATTCCTGCATGGGAATTTATGCGGACAGGGACTTTTATTTTGAGGTTCCGGGAGATGTGTTTGAGTGGGGGCCTGTGCCTGCATCAGCCTTTAATTATGTGGCGTTTTTAAATCAGAGCTACCAATTTGACACAAGATGGATCCTGAAAGTTTCCCAGTGTAAGTGGGAAAAGACCCAAGTCACACTTACCGTTTCGGAATAATGTGAGAATTGCGTTCCTATGCGTTTCAGCAGCGGTTCAGTGCCTTGTTTGAACTTGTTGCGGATAAATCAATCAAAATACTTAGGAGGAGTATTTATGTTTCAAATTATAGTGTTGCTGGTGCTCTATTGCATTCAGGGATCCGTGTGGGGATGGGCAGTCAATAAGATTGTCGAAAATAAAGGATATCATGAAAATTGGTTCTGGTGGGGCTTTTTCTTTGGGCTGCTTGCGCTGGTGGTTGCTTTGACAAAGCCGGATGTGCCCTATTCGGAAAGGGAGTCAGGTTCTTATTTTGGAGAAGGAGGCTCTATTGTAAGCAGAAATTATGCATATGGGGCGTTAGGGGAACGTGAGGCAGGAAACGCTTCCGGAGGTTGGAAATGCACCCGGTGCGGCAAGATTAATGCAAGCTATGTGGGCACTTGCGGGTGTGGCTGCGACAGATCCGGAAATATGCCCGCAAAAAGCGCCGAACAGACACAACAGGCAAATGAAGATGCACAGGCACAGAAACGGTTCTGTTCGTCTTGCGGAAAACAAATAGAGGCCGATTCAAAATTCTGCAGGTATTGCGGAGCGAAGACAGGGGTGGAATGATTCTTGCATTTTCGGCAGGTTGCCCTGTTGGAATGTGGATGTGGGGATATGAAAATGGCACGACACTTTAGAGCGGCAAGGCAGAATCCGTTTGGTCTGTCTTGCCGCGTATTTTATTCCCATAAAAATGCATCTTTGTCCGGAAAGAATGCAATGTACTTTTCGGGAACCGCCTGTGATGCTTTTGCAGTTCCGACGTTCTATGGCCGGTTATTTGATCCGGTTCTCCACATGAATTATTTTCTGTGCCCAATTTTTATAAAAGGCTTCCTCGTGTGATACAAGGAGTACGGTGCCGGAGAATTCTTGCAGAGCCGTTTGTAAGGCTTCCTTCGCCTGAACATCCAAATGGTTTGTGGGCTCGTCCATAATTAGAAAGTTGCAAGGCTTTAGCGTCAGCAGGCACATTTTTACTTTGGCCTGTTCCCCGCCGCTCAGTGTTCCGATTGCCTGTAGGGCATGTTTGCTGGAAATACCGCATCGCGCAAGGATTTTGCGGATTTCCTGATTTGGGATTTCGGGATGGGCGTCGGAAACAATCTGTGTGGGAGTCCTCAGGGGATCTTCCCATACCCAGTCCTGTTCAAAATAGTTGAATACGGTCTGATCCGAAAATCTAAAATCACCGCCCATGGACGGGATCCGGCCCACAAGTGTTTTAAGCAAGGTAGATTTGCCGATTCCGTTAAAACCTGTGACAACCACCTTTTGGCCGCCTTTTATGGTAAAGTCAATCTTGGATAAGACAGGGTAGTAATACCCCACGGCTAACCGTTTTACAAGGAGGTGCTCCGTATTTGTGAGGGGCAGTTCCGGGAAATGGAAGCGGGGAATGATTTCTTTTTGGTTTAAGGCCTCCATTTTATCCATGCGTTCCAGCTGTTTCCGCCGGCCCTTTGCCATTTTTGATTTTCTTCCTGCGATATTTTTCCGAATAAATTCCTCCGTTTTTTTGATTTCTCTCTGCTGGGCGGAATACTGCCGCACATAATTCTCCCTTAAAAATGTTTTCTTTTTCAAAAATTCCGAGTATGTCCCATAGTATTTCGTAAGGGTATAATTGTCTATATCACAAATGCGGTTCGCAATATTTTCTAAAAAGGCATAGTCGTGTGACACTACCATAAATGCATTTTCAAGTCCGGAAAGGTAGTCGGAAAGCCATGCAATATGTTCTTTATCCAAGAAATTGGTGGGCTCGTCCAGCAAAAGGATATCAGGCTTCTCGAGGAGCAGCTTTGCCAAGATTACCTTTGCCCGCTGTCCGCCGCTGATCTGTCCGATGGATCTGTCAAGTCCCATGGAAAGCAGCCCCAGTCCTACGGCCACCTGCTCGATCTGTATGTCTATGGAATAAAAGTTATGGATTTCCAGCTGTTCTTGGCATTCTGCCGCATGGCGGAGGCACTCTGTGTCTCCGGAAGCCGCTTTCTCATAGAGAAGCATGATTTCCTTTTCAAGCTGATATAATTTCGTAAATGCCGATTTTAAAAATGTTTGTATAGTCATGCTTTTATCCAGCTCCGCATACTGATCCAGATAGCCGATAGTGATTTTGGGCTGGCGGACCATGTGTCCGGCATCGGGTATCAGCTGTTCGGTGCATATTTTAATCAGGGTGCTTTTTCCGGTGCCGTTTTGTCCCACAATTCCCATATGTTCTCCTTTATTCAGCGTCAAGCCGGTGTTTTTATAGAGCAGGTTGTCTCCGAAGGAGTGTGTCAAATTTTTGATTTCCAGTAAACTCATGTCTGTGTATTCCTCCTGTTACTTTTATAAGTGCATTGAATGGTATCCTCAATTCTCTGCCTTTTCATGTTTGCCGGCAAAGCTTTATGAAGGCGGCCCTTGTCCGGTAGAGTTTTCCGCAACAAAATCCGATGGAACAAAAAAGGGCAGAAAGCATTGATACACATAGGTGTATTGCCTTCTGCCCTTGGGTTTTCAGATAACAAAGCTGTTGTCAACTTGTCTTGCGCATTGACTGCTGCCCCAAAACAAAAGGCTGTGGACAAAACATTGTCCACAGCCTCTTACATACGCAATCTTTACACGGAAAATAAGCAATAACGCCCTCGCAACGGGCACTCTTATTGCTGTCTTTTCCGATGAAATGAAAATGCGTAGTTTATGCGCTATACTCTGTACAATGTTTCATCGGGATAAATTGTACAGAGATCAGTTTTCGTGTAAGCTTGTCAGTTAAATAAACATTCATTGCAGTTCTCCCTTGACGGATTATTTCACGTCCACAATCATACTATATTTGTGCTATTATGTCAATGTGGAGATTTTTGAGTTTCCCCGTTTTCTTGTTTGCAATCTGCAAAGTCACATAAGAACTAAATAAAGGAGCGAGCATTCGTTTTGATTAGGCATTTAATCAAAAACATTGATTTTACGCAGGATTCGGGGGCGCAAATTTTATAAATGGGGAAACGCAAAGGAGATTCTTATGAAGTCTGCTCATCGCCTGATGAATCACTATAATGGTTCGGACAGGTTGCTGAACCGTTACGAGAACGCACAGAAAAAGTGAAAAATGCGATTTGGCGCCTGCAAGTCCCGCAAATCGCATACGGACGCAGTTTTGGCTTCGCGGGAGGGCTGGTCTGAACTGTTGCCAACTGCCTTTTTTCAAGAAGACAGTAAACATTTCGTATGCCAATTCCGTAGAAAGTAACCTTGAATACCGGGAAGACATAATAATATATTAGGGAAAGAATGATCGGCTGCATATAAGGATAGGTGTGACTTCGTTGGATCTGTCCGGACGGCAGTATGATAGGAAAGGAACCGTGCGTGATGTCACAAACTAATTTTGATCTTGCTTATGAGGAGATATTTTCTTTTTGGGATGAAATACCAAAAAAGGACAGGGAATATATCTGCCGGAATTCCTATGCGTTTACTTATTCCAAGGGGAAAAATATTCATGACGGCAGTGAGTGTTCCGGTGTGATTTTGGTCCGCTCGGGGAGTCTCAGGCTTTACATGATGTCGGATGAGGGGCGGGAAATTACGCTTTACCGCCTGCACAGAGGGGATGTGTGTATGTTGTCCGCATCCTGTGTGCTGGATGCCGTTACTTTTGATGTGCTTTTAGACGTTGAAGAGGAGAGTGAGTGTTATGTGATCGGAGGATCTGCCTTTGCAGCCGTTGCGGAACGGAATCCAAGCGTAAAAATATTTGCATTGGAAACTGCGGTGGGCCGTTTTTCCGATGTGATGTGGGTGATGCAGCAGATCCTTTTTATGAACATGGACAAACGGCTTGCCATTTTCCTTTCCGATGAATCGGCCAGAACAGGTTCCGATACCATCGAATTAACTCACGAGCAGGTTGCCCGTTATATGGGGTCTGCCCGTGAAGTTGTGTCAAGAATGCTGAAATATTTTGCCAAGGAGGGGATTGTGGAGGTATCCCGGGGAGGAATCCGTATCTCGGATAAAAAACGTCTTCATGAATTAACCCTCTAAGGAAACGCTGATTAAATCATCGTTTCCTTAGAGCCTCCGGCGGATGCGCACGGATTTGCAGCAGTTTATGCTGCTCCGCAGCGCAAATCCGGCGCGGGAAACGCTTTAATCAGCGTTTCCCTAACATGGCAAGAATCTGCGGTTTCGGCCTGACACCTGCGGATTGATGGATGATTTTGCCGTTTTTTAAGACTGCCAATGTGGGGATGCTGAAAACTTTGAATATCTGCGCCAGTTCCGGCTCTGTTTCTACATTGACCTTGCCCACAAGGTATTGCGGATTCTCTTCCGCTATGGCGTCCACTATGGGAGAGACCATGCGGCAGGGACCGCACCAGTCGGCATAGAAATCCAGAAGAACCGGCCTCTCACTTTTTATGACGGAATCGAAATTATCTTTATTAATGCTAAGTACTGACATATTTATTACCTTCCTTTCTGTTGTTGTACCGTAATTATAAACTCTGTTTTTCTTTTCTTCTGTGACGAAGTCACATAGCCCCGTTAGGGAAGTTGATATGCTGATGAAAAGGAATGGAATCGTGGAATGGTCTATGGAAAATGGAAGTGCCGATGGAAAAATGGAATCGTGAAATGGCTTATAGAGAACCGAAGTGCCAATGGAAAATAGAATTGTGGAATAGTTTGTAGAGAACCGAAGTGCCAATGGAAAATAGAATTGTGGAATAGTTTGTAGAGAACCGAAGTGCCAATAGAAAATAGAATTGTGGAATAGTTTGTAGAGAACCGAAGTGCCGATAGAAAGTAGAGTTGTGGAATGGACTATAGAGAACCGAAGAGCTAAATGGAGAATAGAATCGTGGAATAGCCTATGGAAAACCGAAATGCCGATGAAAAAGAATAGAATTATATATTTGCCTGTGGTATGCTGAATATAGGTATCCGGAAGCTCTTTCTAAGATTGTCTTTGAGGCTCATGTTGCGTCGGCAGCGCACAGACTGATGGGGCGTCTACCCCATGTAAAAGGGCGGAGCTTCGGAAGAACCGCATTGACATACTGCTGGAGCCGGGGATGAATCTCCACAGGCATCCCTTGAACGGCCGGAATTTTGAATATTTTTCGGAAGACCCTTTGCTTACCGGTAAAATAGCGGCGGCTCAGTTAAGGGGAATGAACCGGTATCAAGTCACGGGGGTCATGAAACATTTTGCCGCAAATAATCAGGAATATCACCGCAGAAAATATAATTCGGTGGTTTCGGAACGTGCTTTGAGGGAAATCTATTTAAAAGGTTTTGAGATTGCGGTGAAAGAGGGAGGGGCATATGCGGTCATGACTACCTACGGCGCTGTCAACGGTCTCTGGACTGCAGGAAATTATGATTTGCTAACAACGATTCTCCGGAAGGAATGGGGATTTGACGGAATCGTAATGACGGATTGGTGGGCGGATATCAATGATGAGGGAGAGCCTGCTTCAACCGCCAATGCCGCCGCCATGGTGCGGAGCCAGAACGACATTTATATGGTGGTTCAAGATTCCGGAAAGAACTCTAACGGAGATAATCTGGCGGAATGTCTTCGGGACGGCACACTGGAGAGGGCCGATCTGCAGAGGTGCGCCATGAATATTTTAAAGGCGCTGATGCGTTCTGCCGTTATGGACAGGAGTCTGGGACGCTTTTCAAAGGAGGAGCTGGAGGCATCCGAGAGGTTGACGGAGGAGGAGCGGGAGAGCTTCGGCATAAAATGGTATTCCTTACAGGAAAAACTGGCGTTTGACGGCAGGGAGATTGATACCGGAAAAGGGAAATCGTTTTTATGCGGGCTGCAGACGGAAGGGAGGCGCTCTTATAAACTCCGTTTCCGGGTAAAGGTGAATGCGTCCCGTCTGGCGCAGGTGCCCGTATCTATCTTTACAAACGGCATTTTACGGAAGACCGTTACCTTGAGCGGGACGGAAAATATGTGGAGATAGAGCTGCTATTAGGAAGCTTTTTTAACACGAATAATTTTTTGAAACTTTATTTTGCCGAGAGCGGCATGCAGATAGAGCGACTATATATAGAGAGTGCAGAGTAAGGCGGTATTTTCCGCCGGCTGTCATACATTCCGATTTTCCACCTGTGGGGCAGTAATCCATTGGCCGGCCTGCATTGCAATGAATTGCGCGCAGGCGGCAATCGCACAGGTGGAAATTTTTAGCAAAAATTTCTGTTGATATTACTATAAAAACGCAGAAGGTATCCTTTTCATTACCTGATTTTCGGTTAAAAGTTGTAAAGTGGTGAAGAGATAATTTAATTTTATCCATAATTTTCTCTAAAAAGTGTAACGAATGAACCGTCAAACGGATATATGGATAGTCAAACGGAATTTCCATTGCAGCGTAACATTTAAGAAGTGCACTGAACCGTTACAAGAATACACACAAAACGCGGAAAGAATGCGTTTTGCGTCCGTATATCTCGCAGAATCGCATAGGGATGTGATTTCGACTTTGCGGGAGGTGTCTGAATTGTTACCTTGCAGCTGCGGCGGCAGACGGATGTGCGCACATTCATTGAAACCGTCTCCTTAAGCGGGTACGGAAAGAGATTTCGGAGGCTGTTAGTGTTAGCTAAAAGGGATTTGAGCTGTCTTAAAGTAACGACAAGGAGGTTATGGTGGAAGAAATCTATCAGGAGAATGTGAATCTGGTATACCGTTTTCTCTTGAAGAATTGCCGCGACCCGCAGCTGGCGGAAGAGCTGACGCAGGAGACTTTTTTGAGGGCTATGGATTCTATCGAGCGTTACGACTACAGCTGTAAGATAGGCGTCTGGCTCTGCCAGATTGCCAAGCACATATATCTGCAGTATCTGGCGAAACGAGGAAAAGAAATGCCCTCCGGAGATATCCCATTAGAATGGATGCCCGGGGAAAATACAGAAGGGAAGGGCATTGAGGACCAACTGATTAAAAAGTACGAACTCCTTGATGTGCTGAAGGATATGCAGAACCTTCCGGAACAGATGCGGGAAGTGATCTATTTAAGAACTATGGCGGATCTTTCTTTCAAAGAAATCGGCGAAATACTGGGAAAAAGTGAAAATTGGGCAAGAGTCACCTTTTACCGCGGAAAGGAACGCTTGCTGAAAGGGAGAGAAGGGACATGAAAACGGTTTCGGAACCGGAATCAACCTCAAACAGCCTCGAAACGTAAGTGCCCGGGAGAATTTTCAGCTGAGCTCTTTACAGCTGAAAATTGCTCCCCTTACAAGGGCACTGTAGTGAAGAGACGGAACTGGAATAAGAGAGGCGGAACCGGAACCCCAAACAGTCTCGAAACGTAAGTGCCCGGGAGAATTTTCAGCTGAGCTCTTTACAGCTGAAAATTGCTCCCCTTACAAGGGCACTGTAGTGAAGAGACGGAACTGGAATAGGAGAGGCGGAACCGGAATAGGAGGTATGAGTATGAAGTGTAGTGTGATACAGGATTTGCTTCCATCTTATGTGGACAATATCTGCTCGGAAGACTCAAAGGAACTTGTGCGGGAACATGTGGCAGGCTGCAGCAGCTGTAAGGCAAAGCTGGAACAAATGAAGAATACGGAACTGGTGGCGGAAAATGTGGCGGAAAAGCAGATTGACTATTTGAAGAAAATCAGGAATAAATTTACCCTGAAAGAGTGGCTGGGGAAACTGGTGCTTGTCATTTTGGCCGTTATCGCGTTTGCCGGGCTGTTCGCGGGAGGGGGAGGGCTGCTGGACTATGGGCGGATTCCTTCGGTGGTTTTCAGCATTCTGCTCTTTTGCAGCGCATGTCTTGCGGGGAACTGTCGCTATTCCGGCGGCAGGAAGTCCGCTGCGGTGGAGACAGGGATATCAGGTATATTGTTTGCTTTTGTACTGTCAATCAATGAATATGTTGTTCAATGCATTGTAGAGTGGAAGAATCCCTTTCCCTTTATGGGGCCGGAAATGTACGATATGGGGCCGGGGTATGCGGCTATCCTTAAGGCGGCGGCTCTTGCTGTGGTCATTGTGCTTTTGAAAAACACTTTTGGAAAGCAAAAAAATGTATTTGCAACTATATTAAATATAACGGCCATCAGCCAGATTGTGTATGCAAATGACTGGCTGTACCATATGGATACACCGGAAACGACTCTGGCGGCCGCCCATGAATTGGAAGTAACTCAGATTATTTTGGCAATAGTGGGAATTATCACTTGTGCCTTGCTGTTAAAGCTTGGCAAAACGGACAAGGGAAAAGTTAACCTGTAATCTAACTGCCGGCCTGTATTGCCATAAAGGGCATACGGGCCGGCAGTTGGATTGTCGTCTCACAGGGGGAAAAACTGCGGAACTGGCAGATAAAGTGCGTAACGGCGGCAGTTGGATTGTCGTCTCACAGGGGGGGAAACTGCGGAACTGGCAGATAAAGTGCGTAACGGCGGCAGTTGGATTGTCGTCTCACAGGGGAAAAACTGCGGAACTGGCAGATAAAGTGCGTAACGGCGGCAGTTGGATTGTCATTTCACAGGGGGAAAACCCGGCACGAAAGTGCTCTATATTCCGAAGGTGTAATTTCATAGAATGTATAATGCTGGCTTATGAAGCGTATAATAACTATTGATTTTACTTATGTTATGAAATATAGTATACTATATCCGTAAAGAAAAAGATAAGACCGTTTTTACGGGACAAATGGAGGAAAATCATGGTTAAGGCAATTGTTGGAGCTAACTGGGGTGATGAAGGAAAAGGAAAAATCACGGATATGATGGCGCAGGAGGCGGATATTGTCGTGCGTTTTCAGGGCGGTGCCAATGCAGGGCATACGATTGTGAACAATTACGGCAAGTTTGCGCTGCATACTCTTCCTTCCGGTGTATTTTATAACCATATTACCAGTGTGATCGGCAACGGTGTGGCGCTGAATATTCCTTTGCTGTTTCAGGAGATTCAGTCTATTGTGGAGAGAAATGTGCCCACACCTAAGATTCTGGTATCAAACAGGGCTCAGATTGTCATGCCCTATCATATTCTATTTGACCAGTACGAGGAGGAAAGGCTGGGCGGCAAATCTTTCGGCTCCACTAAGTCGGGCATTGCGCCGTTCTACTCCGACAAGTATGCGAAGATCGGTTTTCAGGTCAGTGAGCTTTTTGATGAAGAGCTTTTGAAGGAGAAGGTGGAAAGAGTCTGTGAGACTAAAAATGTGCTTCTGGAGCATTTATACCATAAACCGGCAATTGATGCGCAGGAGCTGCTTGCAACTCTTCATGAGTACAGGGATATGGTTGAGCCTTATGTGTGTAATGTGTCCGCCTTTTTGGATCAGGCGTTAAAGGATGGGAAGACAGTCCTTCTTGAGGGACAGCTGGGAACTTTGAAAGATCCTGACCACGGTATTTATCCAATGGTGACGTCCTCTTCCACATTGGCGGCATACGGCGCCATAGGGGCAGGCCTTCCGCCCTATGAGATTAAGCAGATTGTTACGGTCTGCAAAGCTTACTCCTCCGCAGTCGGTGCGGGAGCATTTGTCTCCGAACTGTTTGGAGAGGAAGCGGAAGAACTCAGGCGCAGAGGCGGTGACGGCGGCGAATATGGCGCTACCACGGGTCGTCCCAGACGTGTGGGCTGGTTCGATTGTGTGGCTTCCAAATATGGATGCCGCCTTCAGGGAACTACGGATGTGGCGTTTACCGTGCTGGATGTGCTGGGTTATCTGGATGAGATCCCTGTCTGCGTAGGGTATGAAATTGACGGGGAAGTGACCACGGAATTTCCCGTTACTGCAAAGCTGGAGAAGGCAAAACCTGTGTTTAAAACATTACCCGGCTGGAAGTGCGAGATCCGCGGAATCAGAAAGTACGAGGAACTGCCGGAAAACTGCCGGAAATACATTGAGTTTATTGAACAGCAGATCGGTTATCCTATTACTATGGTCAGCAACGGTCCCAGCAGAGATGATATTATTTATAAAAATCTAAGTTACACAAACTGCTAAAGCAGTTCGAAGAATGCCAAGCGGACTTGTTCGCTTTGGGCAGGTATTCTTCTCGTTGATTGTTTGTGCCGCCGATGGCGGCATGACTGGAAGCATGAAAGGAATGAAGTTGTTCGGTTTCGGCAATTCATTGATTATGCTGCCATTGGCGGCATGTCTGTAAGTGTGCAGGTAATTAAAATTGTTGTATATTTTTAAGGAAATTGTTATAAAGATCGTTTTCGGTTACACATAAGAAAGTGACGTATCTGTCAGAAGCTGTTGTGGAATCAATGCTTATAGTTGCACAGGATGCAGATTTGCAGCGGGCAAGTAGGGGCATTTCCTCGTGACGGTTTTGCGGATACGTCTTTTTCCATTAATAGAAATCTTTTGGATATGCAGCAGCTTATAAATTGTTTGCGGCGCAAGCGGATTCTATTTGGAAGACGTGCAGTTGATAAATTGTTTGCGGCGCAAGCGGATTCTATTTGGAAGACGTGCAGTTGATAAATTGTTTGCGGTGCAAGCGGATTCTATTTGGAAGACGTGCAGTTGATAAATTGTTTGCGGCGCAAGCGGATTCTATTTGGAAGACGTGCAGTTGATAAATTGTTTGCGGCGCAAGAAGCAGATTCTATTTGGGAGTGCGGCAGTTGACTGATTGTTTATATCATTCTCATCATAAGGGAAAGTATGGGAAGCATATATGGGGTATGGTAATGATAGAAAATCTGGAATATTTCAAAGTATTTTATTATACGGCAAAGCTGGGCAGTGTGACAAAGGCGGCCAATGAGCTGGCCATATCACAGCCTGCCGTCAGCCAGTCACTGAAACAACTGGAAAAAAGCCTTGATGTAGTGCTGTTCCAGAGGGCGGCAAGGGGAATCCGGCTGACCGGAGAGGGGCAGCAGTTGTTTTCCTATGTGGAAAAGGGGTATGAACAGATCGAACTGGGAGTGGAAAAGCTTCGTCAGATGCAGAATCTGGAGCTGGGGGAGGTACACATCGGTGCCAGTGATATGACATTGCAGTTTTACCTGCTTCCCTATCTGGAAAAGTTTCATGAGCAGCATCCCGATATTAAAGTGATTGTCACCAATGCGCCCACACCGGAGACGCTGCAGCTGCTTCGGTCAGGTAAAATTGATTTCGGGGTGGTCAGCACTCCTTTTGTGCAATCGGAGGATATCCGGTCCACTGAGGTCAGAGAGATTGAAGATGTCTTTGTGGCAGGCAGACGGTTTATGTCATATAAAAACAAAATGCTGGATTTGAAGGATTTGGAGCGGCTCCCCATGATTTTTCTGGAAAGCAATACCAGTACACGCAGCTATATGGATGAATATCTGGCACAAAACGAAGTGATATTACATCCTGAATTCGAGCTTGCCACCAGCGGTATGATTGTGCAGTTTGCGCTGCGAAGTCTGGGGGTGGGTTGTGTGGTCCGGGATTTTGCGGCGGAATATTTGGATTCGGGATTGCTTTTTGAACTTAGATTTAATAAAATGATCCCTAAGAGAAGCTTTTGTGTGGTTCAGAGTAAAAAGAGCACGTTGTCTGCGGCGGCCCGGAAGCTTTTGGATATTATGAATTCCTGACAATCGAAATATGCCGACAGTAAATTCGGAACAGGGCAGAACGGAATAATATGTTTGGGGAAAACAGGTTTCCGAGGCAGAACAAACTGTTACGAGAGTCCGGCCATATCGCAGGCATAATAAAACGTCATGCGAGATTCAAATTGCCGGAGGGCAGAAGAATAGAAACAGGAGGGAATATGATTCGGAATATTGTTTTTGACATCGGAAATGTGCTTACGGATTTCCGATGGAGAGAATTTTTGCAGGATAAGGGATTTGAGGACGAAATGATAGACAGGATTGCCAAAGCTTCCGTGGCAAGCCCTCTCTGGAACGAGGTGGACAGGGGAGAGTGGGACATGGAGAAACTGATGGCAGAATTCGTAAAACTGGATCCCGAAATCGAATCGGAGCTGCACCAAGCTTATGATAATATTACCGGCATGGTGACAAAGCGGGAGTATGCGATTCCATGGATAGAGGAATTGAAGTCCAAGGGTTACGGGGTCTATTACCTGTCCAATTTTTCGGACAAGGCTTACGAGGAATGCCGGGAGGCACTGGATTTTCTGCCTTACACGGACGGCGGTATTTTATCTTACCGCGATAAGGTTATCAAACCGGATGAAAGGATTTACAAGCTGCTGCTGTCCCGGTTCGGATTAAAAGCGGAGGAATGCGTTTTCTTGGATGACACCCGGAAAAATGTGGAAGCGGCGTGTAAATTAGGATTCCGCGGAATCTGCTTCCGGACGAAGGAGCAGGCGGAGGAAGAACTGAATACAATCATCCATAGCAATTTGACAGTTTGATGCTTTTAACCATAATTTTCATTTCCGGCAGGCGGCACCCCTGTGTATGCAAGTGTGCCGGCCGCCATATCTTCGCTGTGACTCACAATCCCACGGACGAAAGCCACACTATACATTCAGGCGCGCCAGTCGCCATTCATGGGCAAAATAGCTGTACCAGAGGCTGAAAGTCTTCTGTGTCCCGTAAATATTTGCGGCACAGGAGAAATGAATGCCTACTTTATTTTTTGCTTGGTCTTCCGACAAGACTTTATCAATTGTAACGGTGATCAGTTCTCCGGTTTTGTCGCGGAACCGAAATCTCATCGGTGTAATCTTTCCGTTTGTATCGGTACAGGAAATCATCTGTACCGGTATATCAACGCACAGGATGCTTTCCAATAGAAATCCCCCTTTCCCAATATGAAAATGTTCTGCGATGCGCATAGGTATCTTGTTTTTCCGCAAAATAATAAAAGCAGAGCTGTATTGCTCTATATAATATATGCAGGAATCACAGAATTATCATAGCATAAGGAACATATGTTTGGCGCAGGGAAAAATTTCCATATTTAGCAGATACTGCGGAAGCGATTATTTCGGGTCACTAATCGTTTTTTTGCCGGTCAGTTTACCGTACATCCACGTATAGAGCCAGATTAGGATGGGAACGGTGATGGTTGCAAATAGACACATCCAAAGCAGACTGCCGGAAGCGGAAGTATCCAGAATGGCGGCCGCCAGAGTGATGGCATAGAGCAGTACCAGCAGGATTACTCCTGTCATAGCAACGACCTGCTTAGATGTGATGCCCTTTTTTTGTTTGTTTTCGGTGGTTTCGTGATTGTCTTTTTTCATAAAAATCCTCTGTCAATGAGCCTTGAACCGTTTTGCCCCCTTGCCTTAATATCATATGCCGGAAAACAGATTTCACGGAAAGAGATTATGCGGCGGCAATTAACGGACAATAACGTTTCTTCTACTTGTTGCAATATGGTTCAGATTTATCACATGATAACATGTATTTGCTCTTTTGACAATAGATGCGGGTGTGATTCTTCTATAGCCTCTCGGATTCATAGTGAGTTGGCTTAGATTTGTATTTTGACAACTGAATATTGTGGGATTTTGGAAAAATATCAAATAAATATTGAAAAAGGGCGCACTTATCCCTTGGAAATTAATGAGATTTTTTTGAAATTGTGGTATGCTTATTTTGAGGTTGCCATTCGTGAGAATGTAAAAATGGTGTCTACACGGGTTGGAACTCCGTCTGAACAAGAAATTCGGCATATACCACACGGCAGATATGTTAAATGACAGTGAAGCTTGCTTGGAAAATGTACGGATAAGAGGGAGGAGAGCCTTGTATCGGATTTCCTTACACTATGGGAGGAAAAAAATGGCATATAAGCAGGAACTGTGGGATGAGGCAAAGAAAAAATGCCGTATCGGGGAGGAAGAAATCCGCATGGCAAAAGAAATGGGGCTGAACCCGAAAAGCCTTATAAAAAATATCCCAAACAAAAACGAGATGTGGAAAGCCCCTGTAAAGGACTGGATACACGATATGTACGATAAAAGACAGAGAAAATCCCGCCAGAAGGCAAAACGGAAGGCGGCGGGGCAGAATAAGAACAGCAGTCACAGCATCTAAGCCCCAAATGGTTTAGGTGCTATTTTTTGTTCTAAAACAGGAGGTGCAGATTGAACATTAAAAAGTGGATGATAAGCCGGACAGGTTTGGGTGCCTTGTGCTTTTTCAGAGGGAAGGTGATAGTCCGGCGGCTGCAGGGAGATGCGGGCGGAAATCCGTGCAAAGGAAGAGGCGCTAAAGAGGGCGGCAGTGAGGAAAGCAAAAGCAAAAAACAGACGCAGGATAAATGAAATAATAAAGAAATGCATACGGAAACGAACAGAAAAGGCAGGGGTAAAAATGAAGAGATTTATTGATTTTATGGCTATTTTTCCCCATTTGTGCTATGCTATAACCAATGTAAGGAAAGGAGGAGCGGTTTTATATGCTGGTAAGCAGGGATAAAAAATGGGACTATGCGATTGGGATGATAAAGGTTGATGGTCTTGAGCCTACGCCGGAAATGAGGGATCTGATAGAGAAGGAAAAGCGCGGTGAAATTACAATGGAAGGAATCAAAGAGGCGCTTGACAGACGATATAAGATGAAGGAGTGAGGCAGGTATGCGTGATCCATACCTTTACCCGGATACGGAGGTTTTAAAAAATCTTTTGGGGATCAGGGATAGTAAAAAGCTTCAGGAAGCGGAAGGCGATTATGTGACGTTTAGGCTTTCGGAGATAGCGGAAGACGACAGGATGACAGGAGTATTTGATTTTTCTGCCCTGTGCCGTATGCATTACCGGATTTTTCAGGATATCTACGAATGGGCAGGAAAGCCCCGCATCATGAATATTGAAAAGATAGAGACAGTCCTTAACGGTATTTCCATAGAGTATTCGGATGTTTTTGATATAGAGAGGGATGCCAAGGCAGTCCTTAAGGATATGAATCTTTACGGATGGGAAAGGGCATCCTTTGATGAAACGGTCAGGAACTTTTCAGACTGTATGGCGAAACTCTGGAAGTCGCATCCCTTCCGCGAAGGGAACACAAGGACAATCGTTACTTTCTGTGCTGTGTTTATAGAAGAAAGAGGCGTATATATTGACAGTGAACTTTTCAAGGACAATGCGGAATATATGAGGGATGCATTGGTGGCAGCAAACGCTGTTTTTTCAGACCTTGGCGACAGGCGAAAGCCCGAATACCTTTACCACATTGTTGAGGATGCGCTGGAGCGGGGGAAAGAGCTGGAAGAGGACGCGGCCAGCAGGATCATGGAAGCAGGATACCCGGCTGGGAAGGAACAGGTACAGAAAGTTATTTTTGGGGAACGGTGGCAGTGCCGGAAGTACGGTGCCGGAGAAATCAGGCAGTTGTTGAGACAAAAAGAAAGGGAAGAGCCTGAAAGGGAACGGTAAGAAAGCGAATTTAAACACAATTAAATACAGCTTTGGGTGTGTTTTTTCATGGAAATATTTTTACATAGATATTTCTATGCAGTAAAGACCAGCTTGAAATGATTACCACAAAAGAATACAAAGATATAGACAGCGGAGTATATGCTTCTATGAGGTATTGGGCAGAAGAGGAAAAAGGATCATGCTGGAAAGCGGAAAATATTGACCTGACAGCTTCCGTTGAGCCGGGCGGAATCCCCTGAAAAACCATCTCTGGAAGCGGGATTGGGGGAAGAGATCACATATACAAAGGAGCTGCTGAAGGCTCTGGAGGAAGGAATAGCGGCCTGCGGCAACCGCAGGATACAGGAGCTTTCCAGAGAAATGAAGGAACTGCCTGCGGATGAAAAGATCAGGGATCCGGTCAATTTGAAGTCCTTAAACATAGCGGAAGCCCCTAAAAATGCGGCTTCCGCACTACTAGGAGCTTCCTTAGGGGAGGATAAGTATTATTTTTATCTTTTGTAGTATCAAAGGAGGGGGTTCCTTGACATTACATAGTTTGACCGAAGAATCGGAACTTATACATTTAAAATAAAAAAATTTATTTTTGAAAAAATAACTTGCAAAACCATAGAGAGTGCATCTATAGAACGGATGGCGTCATGGGAAAACTGCTAAAATTGCCCCACGGCTGCTGAAAGTATATGCTTCGGCGGCTTATAAGCGGCAGCATGCAGGTTTCAAAAAAAGTGATTGTGTATTTTACGGATTTGTTATATACTGGAAGAGATTACAGAAAGAGTAATCCCCATGTGGAAGAGCAGTAAAGTAAGAACATAAGGATGGTACGGTAAACATGACATTATTGGAAGAGTGGAGATCGGTCGCTTATAATGAGGCTACGGGGCAGGACAAGCTGCAGCAGCTCTGGGCAGCGTATTTCCAAGAAGAGAAGGACATCTATGCACAGTTGCTGAAGAATCCGGATGAGACGGTGACAGGTACGGTGAAGGAGCTGGCCGAGAAATACGGTGTGACCGTTATGACAATGACCGGTTTCTTGGACGGTATCAACGATTGCCTGAAGGAGAAGAATCCTATCGAGGAGATGGATGAGAATACACAGGTAAATTTAGGCTTTGACAAGAAACTCCTTTATAAGGGCATGGTGGCCGCAGAGGCTGACTGGCTGTATAATCTTGAGGAGTGGAATGATATTTTTGACGAGGATACCAGAAAAGCTCTGTATAAAGAACAGAAATCCTCTACCACAATTGTAAAGGGCGCTAAGATATATCCCAATGATCCTTGTCCTTGCGGAAGCGGCAAGAAGTATAAGAAGTGCTGCGGCAAAAAATAAGTTAGTAGATTGGTAAGGACTCTTTTCATGTAAAAGAGTCCTTTTTCAGATTTTTTAAACACACTTGCAGACATATCGTCTGCTGCGGCACAAACGGCCAATATGACGGACGTTTGGAAGAAGATGTTTTCATGTGGCAGAATCCCGAAACAGGGTTCTGCTGTCAAGAACTTTGGTTGAAAGAAAGGCACTTTTATATAATAGAATCCTAAAACAGGATGTTATTGTCAAGAATCGTAATTAATAGATGTTAAAGTACGCTTGGGGGTATCAGAATGAAACTGTTAAAGCAAATCAAATGGGATACATTATTGATGGGGGTGCTCTATATCCTGCTGGGAATTGTAGCACTGGTGATACCGGAGACGATGGAGAGGCTGCTGGGCTTTTTAATCGGTACGGTGCTGATTATCGCAGGTGCGGTGTCTATGATAAGCTATCTGCTCAGGGATGCACATCAGAACTATTATCACAATGATTTCCTGCACGGGCTGCTGGGAATCCTGCTGGGCATTGTAGTTCTGTATAATGTGGATATTATTATTTCTCTGGTGCCGCGGCTTCTCGGAACGCTGGTGCTGGTCAGCGGACTGAGCAAGCTTCAGGATGTAATTGATTTGAAGAGAATGGAATACGGTAACTGGATTTTTATGCTGGTGCTGGCAATTATTAACGTTACGCTGGGGCTGGTGTTGATTTTCAATCCTATGGCCATAGCCGAGCTGCTGTTCCGCCTGATTGGGATAGGGTTGATTTTCAGCGGAATTACGGACTGTATTACCACCGTTTATTTTGCGCGGAAAATCCGTAATTATCTGGCGGAGGTGAATGCCGTTGACAGTACTTTTGTGGAAATCGTGGACGAAGGGAAGGGCACAGGTACGAAAGATTCCGGGAAGACTGTGAAGAAAAAGGCCAAAGCGGAAGTCATGGGAGGAGCTGCCGGGAAAGATACCAAAGCGGAAGATACAGGAAGGGATGCGGGGAAAGGCATTCATGCGGAAGATAGCGGAAGTGACGTTGGGAAAGGTGTCAAATCGGCAGACGCAAGAATGACGATAGAGAAAGCCGCAAGTGCGCAAGGCGTCTGGGCAGCCGCCGGAGAAAGCGCTGAAACAAATAGAGCCGAAGCGGCAGTCGGAAAAAGCGTCGAAACAAATGGAGCCGGGGAAGCCGCCGGAGAAAGCGCCGAGCCGAATGGAGCCGGGGAAGCCGCCGGAGAAAGCGCCGAGCCGAATGAAGCCGGAGCGGCCGCCGGAGAAAGCGCCGAGCCGAATGGAGCCAGAACGGCAGCCGGGGAAAGCGCCGAACCCTAAGTGCCGGAACAGCTGTCAAAATAAGCAGCGGAACAGAAAATGTAGATACAAAGGAGTAGGCGAGTGAATATTGCATCTTTTATACTGCCGAAGGCAGAAGTGACCTATTTAAGAGACGATATGACGCTGCGGCAAGGCTTGGAAAAGCTCCGCAGAAGCGGCTATACGGCCGTTCCCGTGATTGACGAAGAGGACCGGTATGTGGGCGTCAGCAGTGAGGGGGATTTTCTCTGGAATATCTTGGAGAGAAATGAGAATCTGGAGGATATGACACTGAAAAGTGTAGAGCACATGGCGGTGCGGGATATCCTTCAGGGCGGGAAAGTGCAGCCCGCCCGAATCGATACCGCGATGGAGACGCTGATCGAGCAGGCGAAGAGACAGAATTTTGTTCCCGTCATTGACGACAGAAATGTATTTATCGGTATAGTTACTCGAAGTGATATCATAAAATATTTCGTGGCACATAGTAAAAAATAGTGTTATACTTATAAACAAATGATTACAAAAGCGAGGTAGACTGAATATGAAGAAACTGGAAGAATATGTAGTAAGTATCCCCGATTTTCCGGAGCAGGGCATCATTTTCCGCGATGTGACAAGTGTGCTTCAGGATGCAGAGGGTCTGCAGCTTGCGATTGATACCATGCAGGACAAAGTAAAAGATTTGGAATATGATGTGGTTGTGGGTCCTGAGTCCAGAGGATTTATATTTGGAACACCAATCGCTTATAATAACAAAAAGCCTTTTGTGTTGATCCGCAAGGCCGGTAAGCTGCCCAGAGAGACCGTATCCACTTCCTATGAATTGGAATACGGCAGCGCTACCCTTGAAATGCATAAGGACAGCATTAAACCCGGACAAAAAATTTTGGTTGTGGATGACCTGATTGCCACCGGAGGAACTACCGAGGCAATGATTAAAATGATAGAAGGGCTTGGCGGCGAAGTAGTGGGGATTGTAGTCTTGATAGAGCTGGCCGGTTTAAAAGGCCGGGAGAGGCTTGGAAAATATCGTTTGGAATCTGCAATCTGTTATTCCGGAAAGTAAACCGGAGAAAGGAATTGCAGTTATCGTGAACAGGTACGGTTTGTGCCGGTTTCGGACAGATTACACACAATAAGAGAGCGATAGACAACCTATGGCAGAAGAAAAGAACGAAGTTGTCATTGATGATGGCAAAATAAGTGCATATCAGGATTTTGTTGACCCTAAGCTGCTGTATCAGGAGCTTATTAACCATGTACACAAATATCATCCCAGCGATGATGTATCCATGATTGAAAAGGCCTATAATGTGGCCAAGGAGGCCCATAAAAACCAGACCCGTAAATCGGGAGAACCCTATATCATCCATCCTTTGAATGTGGCCATTATACTTGCGGAGCTGGAATTGGATAAGGAGACCATCATTGCGGGGCTGCTCCATGATGTGGTGGAGGATACGGTGATGACCGACGAAGACCTGAAACGGGAATTCGGGGAGGACGTGGCCTTACTGGTGGACGGTGTCACGAAGCTGGAGAGGATTCCGCTGGCGGCTACGGTCAGCCAGTCGGACGAAAAGCTGGAGATGCAGGCGGAGAATCTGCGCAAGATGTTTTTAGCCATGGCAAAGGATATCCGCGTCATTATGATCAAGCTTGCCGACCGCCTCCACAATATGCGTACCTTGAAGTACAAGAGCCCGGAAAGCCAGCAGCGCATTGCCAAGGAGACGCTGGAAATCTATTGTCCCATCGCCCAGAGACTGGGAATCAGCAGACTGAAAACGGAGCTGGATGATTTGGCGCTGAAATATCTGGAGCCGGAAGCTTATTATGATCTTGTGGATAAAATAGCGGTGCGCAAGAGTGTGCGCGAAAAATACATTCAAAGTATAGTGGATGAAGTCAGCGAACACATTGCCAACGCCGGCATCAGGGCAAAGATAGACGGTCGTATCAAACACTTTTTCAGTATCTATAAGAAAATGGTAAATCAGAACAAAACCTTGGATCAGATTTATGATTTGTTTGCGGTGCGTATTATTGTGGATACGGTAAAGGACTGCTATGCGGCTCTGGGTGTAATCCATGAGATGTATAAGCCCATTCCCGGCCGCTTTAAAGACTATATTGCAATGCCTAAGCCCAACCGGTATCAGTCCCTTCATACCACGCTTATCGGCAGTACGGGACAGCCCTTTGAGATCCAGATCCGTACCTTTGAGATGCACAAGGCGGCGGAATACGGTATTGCCGCACACTGGAAGTATAAAGAGGCCTCCGACGGTAAGAAGGTGGAAGGCCAAGAGGAAGAGAAGCTGGTATGGCTGCGCCAGATTCTGGAGTGGCAGCGTGACATGTCCGACAACAAAGAGTTTATGAATCTGTTGAAGAACGATTTGGATTTGTTCTCGGACAGCGTGTATTGTTTTACTCCCACCGGAGATGTGAAAAACCTGCCTGCAGGTTCTACACCCATTGATTTTGCATACTGCATTCATTCCGCCGTGGGCAATAAAATGGTGGGCGCCAGAGTCAACGGCAAGCTGGTAACTATTGATTATGAGATTAATAACGGTGACCGGATTGAAATTATCACATCTCAAAATTCCAAAGGCCCCAGCCGGGATTGGCTGAATATTGTAAAAAGTACACAGGCGAAAAATAAAATAAACCAATGGTTTAAGAATGAACTGAAGGAAGACAATATTATAAAAGGGAAGGAGCTTCTTTCCAATTATTGTAAGACCAAGAGCATTAACCTATCCGAAATATTTAAGCAGGAATACATGGAAGCCATCCTGCGGAAATACGGTTTCCGGGATTGGGATGCGGTATTGGCGGCAATCGGCCACGGCGCCCTGAAAGAGGGGCAGGTCGTGAACAAGATTCAGGAACTCTACGACAGAGATCACAAAAAGGTATTGACCAACGAAGAGGTACTGCAGAACATTGTGGAAGCCGGAAACGCATACGCCAACAGACCCGTTTCCATGAAGACCAAGAGCGGCATTGTGGTAAAGGGCATTGCGGATCTCTCCGTCCGGTTTTCCAAATGCTGTTCCCCTGTGCCCGGTGACGAGATCGTAGGGTTTATCACCAGAGGGAGGGGAGTATCCATTCACCGCACCGACTGCGTCAACATGATGAATCTGCCGGAGATGGAGCGCGCCAGACTGATTGACGCGGAATGGCAGGTGCCCGAGAACAAAGGCGAAAAGTATGTGGCGGAGATTAAGATTTTTGCCAACAACAGAAGCGGACTGCTGGCGGATATTTCCAAGGCTTTGACGGAGAGAAATATTGACATATTGTCTATGAATACCAGAATCAGCAGGCAGGGAACGGCAACGCTTCAGACTACCTTTGAGATTGTCAGCAGAGAGGAACTGAACCGTGTGATAGATAAAATCCGGGGAATCGACAGTGTAATTGACATTGAAAGGACTACCGGTTAAAGGCGGAAAGAACTGTCGGCGTCATTGACACACTCCGGAGAAAGCATTTGGGAAACACGCTTTAGGGAGATTCCGTGAGACATTGAAATGAGAAAGAGGAAATATATGGGAGAGATTAAGATAGGCAGGATGGTATTGAGTGTCTGCCAGACGAATTGTTATTTTTTGTATCGTGACGGAGAGCATGAGGCAATTGTGGTTGATCCGGCGGACAAGGGCGAGAATATTTACGGCGCTTTGTTAAAGAACGGTTTTCAGGTGGCGGGGATTTTGCTCACACACGGGCACTTTGACCATATCTGGGGATTGGATGCTTTGCGGAATGCGGCCAATGCTGCGGCGGAATCGGACGGGCGGGAACCTGTGAAGGCTTATGCCCATGAGGAGGAGAGAGCCTTGCTGAAGGATGTCCGCATGAACGTGTCGGAGCAGGCGGGCAGAGCATGTTCTACCTATGCGGATGTGTATGTGAAGGACGGGCAGGAGATTACGCTTGCCGGTATGACTTGCAAAGCCATTGCCACTCCCGGGCATACGGCGGGAGGCTGCTGCTATTATTTCGAAGAGGCGGGCATGCTGATTGCCGGTGATACATTGTTTGCGGAGTCTGTAGGCAGGACGGATTTTCCCACGGGGAGTATGGGCACATTGGTGAGATCTATCCGTGAGAAGCTTTTTGAACTGCCGGAGGATACTAAGGTATATCCGGGACATGGGGACAGTACTACCATTGGACACGAGAAGAAATACAATCCTTTCTGCGGATAGTGTTTTAAAAATTATTTATGCCGACTGTGTCGGCATTCTTTTTTCGGCAGCTCTGATTCCTGCGGGTAATGCGCCGAGCGGCAGCGAAGCAGGTAGGTTCCATAGGATACATTCAGCTTTGCAGCGCTGCAAAATTGCCGCTCCGCTGTCTGCAGCGGGGTGTTGACCGGCTTATTGCAGCCTCAATAAAGCGAAATAAGGAGAATGGCATGTTTGCAATAGAAATCAATAAGGAAAACTACGAGTATGACATTCAGGCTTTGGTGAAATCCTTTTATCCCGAGGAGCAGATTGCGGTATTGCTGCCTGAGAGCAGAGAAGATAAACGCAGAGAGCTTCAAGATAAGGTGCGGGTCCGCCTTATTGTCCGAGAGGACGGAGCCGAACTTACCGTGGATAGCGGAACTTATCACTGGGCAAAGCCGGAGGGGAAGGATTCTAAGGGAAGCTTCAAACGTTTTCTCTATGATGTCTTGCAAAAGGACACCGGAAAAAGTCTGCCATGGGGGAATCTGACCGGTATCCGTCCCACCAAAATTGCTTACGGCCTTTTGGAGCAAGGGAAAAGCCGCGAAGAAATCGTAAAGCATTATATGGGGGAGTATTACACAAGCAGGGAAAAAGCGGAGCTTGCCGTGGATATTGCGGAGAGGGAGAGAAGACTGCTTTCCGGGATTCATTATCAGAACGGCTATAGCTTGTACATAGGGATCCCGTTCTGTCCTACCACTTGTCTCTATTGTTCTTTTACATCCTATCCAATAGGCGGCTGGCGGAAACAGGTGGATATTTATGTGGACTGTGTGATCAAAGAGATGGAGTATACTGCGGAAAAATACAGGCACAAGATTTTGGACAGTGTATATGTGGGCGGGGGCACTCCTACCACACTGGAACCGGAGCAGCTGGACAGACTTCTTTCAAGGCTGAAGGGTCTGTTTGATTTCCGTAATGTGAAAGAATTTACGGTGGAGGCAGGACGGGCAGACAGTATTACGGAGGATAAGCTTCAGGTGCTTTACCGCCACGGCGTCACCAGAATCTCCGTGAATCCTCAGACCATGAAGCAGCAGACCTTGGATATCATCGGCAGAAAAGCTTCCGTCAAACAAGTGGAAGAGGCGTATGCGCTGGCCAGAAGAGTTGGATTTGACAATATCAATATGGATCTGATTCTGGGGCTGCCCGGAGAGACGGAGGAGGATGTGCGGCATACCATTGACAGGGTGGTGGAACTTGCACCGGACAGCCTCACCGTACATTCTCTGGCCGTCAAAAGAGCTTCAAAGCTGAATCAGTGGATACAGGAGAACGGGGTATCCATGCTGCATAACACGGATGAGACCATGAGAATTGCAGCGGAAGGTGCAGAAAGGCTGGGACTGGTTCCCTACTATCTTTACCGGCAGAAAAATATGTCGGGCAATTTTGAAAATGTGGGATATGCGAAAGAGGACAGATTGAGCCTATATAACATTTTAATTATGGAGGAGAAACAGACCATAGTTGCATTGGGAGCCGGCAGTATCTCAAAAAGGGTGTACCCCGACGGACGGATCGAGCGGTGTGAAAACGTGAAGGATGTTTCCCAGTATATAGACAGGATTGACGAGATGATAGAGAGAAAGGAGGCAGTGTTGGGGGATGAATGCCCGTAATCATTGCAGAACGGCGGCAGTTTGAGATTTACAGTGAACGCACAATAAGACAAATCGAAGGGAAAGGGTATTATGAAACAATTAAGTATAGAGTATCTTAATTCCGGGGATTTTATCCAAAAGCTTTCGGACGTTAAGGTATGGTGCGATTCCAATCATTTTTCAAATAAGATATTTCAGATATATTCGGAAGTGCTGGATCCGGAAGTGCTTCGCCGGGTCTGCGGAGATATTGAAAAAGTATTTCCCGATACGCCGTACATGGGCTGCTCAACAAGCGGAAATATAATAGACTGCCGGCTGGCCGGAAAGATAACGGCGGTGTGTACGGTTTTTGAACTTCCCTCCACGAGAGCCCGAATCTTTTCTTACGATTTATCAAAAGAATCCGTGGACAATATAACAAAAGCCATTGTGGAGGAAACGGAAAAGAATCAGTGGGTCAAAGCCATTGAAATGTTCTTTACGATTCCCGAGGGTTCCACCACACGATTCTGCGAGGGCTTAAAAAATATCAGGACGGATATTCAAGTATTCGGCGGTGTTGCCTGCAGCGATGATATCACAAGTGATGATTCTTGTGTGTTCTCCGGCGCTTCGGAAGTATCGGATAAATCCATTATAATTATATTTTATGGGGGCAGCGATTTTTATGTGGATTCCATCAATGTCACAGGCTGGAAGCCCCTCGGAAGAAAGTTTCATGTCACAAAATCAAAGGGCTCCATCCTGCAGGAGCTGGACGGTATTCCGGCATATGATGTGTACCACAAATATCTCAATATCAAGAACGACGAAAACTTTTTCTACAATACATTAGAGTTTCCTCTGTTTTACGAACATAACGACACTACCATACTCAGAACACCGGTGGCCAGCAACGCGGACGGTTCTATCACAGTGACATCGGATATCGACGTGGGGTCGGTAGTGAGGATCTCCTATGGCGACCCCGGAACCATATTGGAAAGCATTCGGAATGACAGCAAAAGAATCTGTGAGTTCGGTCCCGATTTATTACATATTTTCTCCTGTGCCGCCAGACGCACATTCTGGACTTCCAAGGAACCTACTTATGAGATTCAGTCCTTTAAGGAAATTTCGTCTTCCAGCGGTTTTTTTTCACACGGGGAGTTCCTGCGTACCGGCGGCAATCTGAATCAGCATAACGTGACTCTCGTCATTGCCGCCATGAGGGAAGGAGAGAAAAAGGCTTCCGGTCTGACAGCCGTCTCTATAGACGAAAATTCCCTGTCCAAAGTGCCTTTGGTGTCCCGGCTGGCTACATTTATAAGTGTAACGTCACTGGAGCTGGAGGAAACCAATAAACGGCTGGAACTTGCCAATGAAAAGCTGAAGACGGCGGCCGTTTCGGACGGGCTGACAAGACTGTATAACCGCAAAGAGATACAGATCCGGATCGGAAAAGCGCTTGATGCCATCCGTACAAAAAGGTTCTCTCTTGTTATGCTTGACATTGATAATTTTAAGTGCGTCAACGATACCTATGGGCACCAAGAAGGAGATGCGGTTATCATCGGGCTGTCCGACATTCTGCGCGACGAGAAAGCCGTCTGTCAACAGAAGTCGGTATCCGGAAGATGGGGCGGGGAAGAATTTATGATACTGCTGTATGACACGGAGGTTTCTGCTGCCTATACGGCTGCCGAACGCATCCGGCAGAGATTTACGGATACTGATTTTCCGAAGTCGGGAAACCAGACGATCAGCCTCGGAGTAACACAGGTAAGGACGGACGATACATTGGATACACTGTGCACCCGGGTGGACGAGGCATTGTATAAAGCAAAACAGACGGGAAAAAACAAGGCTGTTGTTATATAAACGATTCCCGCCGTGGATATTGACAGCCAGAAGAAAAAAAAGTATCATATCATATATTGCAAAAAATGGAATGCGGTGCGAGGCGTAGAAGGGAAGAGTCGGAAGCACTCTAAACAGTCTCGAAACGGAAACGCCCGTAAGAAAATGCAGCTGCATGTTTAAGCAAATGAATTTTCTTACCTGATGTGGGCGTTGAAGGGAAGAGTCGGAAGCACTCTAAACAGTCTCGAAACGAAAACGCCCGTAAGAAAATGCA
>CAJUTJ010000063.1 GCA_910589655.1 uncultured Acetatifactor sp.
GAATCTCTGTTTTTCATTCCTCTCTACAGTCCAGCCCTGTTCTTTCATACAGCTTATAAATTTATCAATCATTTTGCGTTTTCCTCCAGAAATAAAAGTGCATCCTTCCATGCTAAAATAGTTTGCCTTCCTGTCATCTACCTTCTAAATCTTGCAAGAAAACCTTCATACTCCTGCTCTAACTGTTTCCCGTAAGGATCATCCATGGCTTTTGCCGCCGCAATTCCCTTTGTATATAAATTTCCGTACCGGCTCGACTGCGGCACTTTCTGCAGTTCCGCCTTTGCCCAGTTCCATAGGCCGGCTGCTGCCTTACTATGATTTGCTGTGACCTCAAAACAGGCTTCCAAGATATCCTTGAACAGCCGGAGCGTCCGGATCTGTCCATAATCCGTGGTTTCGATCACTTTTTCGCATAGGCAGAGTGCCTTTTCATGATCGCATGTATATATGTAATGCCGGATCATATTCTTATACCCGGAAATGATATCTCTCATACTGCTGTTTTCTGCCGATAAGACCTCCGCCAACTGTTCCTGATAAAGCCTTTCATTTTCCGCATCTCTTCCCAAAAATGTATTAAAGTCGATCAGTGCCCTGCGGTTGGGATCAGTCCATTCTGCGATATTCTCTTTCCACTCATCCACCAGGCTTCCCATCACATCCCGGTATTTCATTTCCCGGCACAAATAGATACAGTCCAGCAGGCTGTTTTCCCCAAAATCATCCTCCATCTGTCCGTCCGGGTCATAGCCGCAGGCACAGTCAAAATTGCATTCTTTGCCCGCTCCAATAAACCGGCATATTTTCCATCCCCATTGTATTTTCTGATCAGGTGCGTCAATATCTCCAGCGTACTCCCTATCCCCTGAAAGGAATTCCGCTCCCTGTCTTTCAGTTCCTCCCCAAAGAGGAAAGCAACTGCCTCTTCATCCTCAATATGGCAGTATAGAAGGTAATAGGCCAGCCGCAGGCGGTTCGTATAATTTTGGTCATCCGTACCCCATTCCCCGCTCTGAAACTCCTTATAGCAAACCGTTCCGCTGTCTCCCGCTTTCAGAGCCTGATAAACGGCCTGCTGCTCTTCTATTTTAGTTCTCAACCGTTCCGTCCCCATAGTCTGTTCCTTCCACTCGTTCCTTTTGCGTCAGTTCTGCCAGCATACGCCGGGCATCTTCCGCCACATAAAAAGTCCCACCCTCCCGAATCGCATACTCCAAATGTGTTCTGGCGTTCTTTAACTCATTGCAGGCAATATCCACATCCGCAAGGCATACAGCAGAAACCACTTTTTGAAGTTTAACCGTATATCCGGCGCTCCGCTTTCTTTTATGTACCTTTTCAAGCAGGCACATCACTTGAACATAGGTTACCGGATCGCATTCCTGGTTCAGGATCATATTCAGAGACATAAAATCCCATGAAATCCAGATATTGATTGGAAAAGTGATCACAATAAGAATGAACAGTTTTAGTAAAACATCCGGCATGCCATCATCCCCCCACCAGATCCCCCCTGATGCCCACAATAACATATAGCAGAAAGATCAGGATGAGAAGCCCCTGCTTAGCCCGAAGTCTC
>CAJUTJ010000064.1 GCA_910589655.1 uncultured Acetatifactor sp.
AAACTGGAATTGCTTTTATTGTAAATCATCTTTAGAAATTGCTATTGAAGGATAATGAGAAAGTTCCGTCAAATCAACATTTAGTGGCACACTATAAATCATGTAATAATTATTAGGATTGACGGCAATCAATTCATTCATTTTTTCTTCTGCTAAGTCCTTGTCATTTGTAGCATACACAACTGATACAACACCTGCTTTATCATTTTCCGTCCCCTGTATATTTCCGCATAATATTATTTTTAATGGGGCGTTCCCATTCAAGCCCTGCTTAATATAGTCCTTATATTCCATACTTTGCCCTCCATCAATCCCGATTTGTTGTTGCGTTCAGTTTAGCACATTTATAGAACATCTACAAGATTCCGTGTATGAAAAAGCAAAAGAATGAGTTCTTCACTTGACAATGTGGCAAAGATTAATCGGATTATATGAGATTCGGGCAGTACTATCGGGAACGGACGCCGCAGATGAAGCATTTGATAAAATTATCGAACGGACGAAAGGAATAAAAGAGGAAGTTGAAACAAAAGGGGCAGAAGAAAAAATGGTTTGCCCGCCTGAAAGTTCAATATGATAAAATTTTGGAGGATGGGATTCCTGTTGAAAGACCGTTATATTGGATTCTGGATTTAATGGAATACGCGGATGAGAACTATTATTGTGTGTATACATTTGCCGATTTTTTTGAGGAGACATTGGAGCATTTGGCGGACAGCCGCTATCTCGCACTGTGGAAAATCTACGATCATATGCTCCATGATCCTGAGATGGAGGCAGCAGGCGATGTGGTTTTTGTGCCGGACGGACCGGAATATGATCATATTGGTTTACATTATTTTGGAACACAGCCTCGTCGCCGGCTGAAAAAAACTTGAGGAATCATGGAACAGGAAGAAAGAGATAATAAAGCAAGAGTGGCCTTTCGACGCTATATGGCGCTTATGGAAAATAAAAATCTTCGGAAAGAAATTTTTGGCATTTAACGGTTTTAGAGTGTGCTTGGAAAAAGATACAATACAGATACAAATAAGAAAAGACAATGATACACAGGATGTTTAGAATGATTTTGGTAATAAGAAAATACCTGACAGGTAATAAGAAAGAGCGGTAAGTGTGAAAAATGCTTCTAAGGCAGCAAAAGACACTGCCTTAGAAGTATTAAGTTTCCCAAACTGCTGAAGCAGTTAGAAAAACGCGAAAGACAGCGTTTTTCATATCTATTTAAGCCGCTAAAGCGGCATGGAGGTTTTTATGAAAAAGAGTTTCTTGACAATTTCAATTCTAACGGCAGGTGCACTGCTGGCATCCTGTAGCCGGAGCGACAATACTCAGGGAACAGAGATCGTGTCGGATACAATTGCAGGCAGCTATTCTGTCTCCGGAGAACACGAAACAGAGGGCATTGCGGCAGGAGAGCCGCCTGTGGATGAACAGACACAAAAGGATTCCGCGGAAGAAGATAAGGGCACGTATGCATGGGTGGAAGAGGAGGCACTGTTGACAGATAATATACTGGAAGTCAATGATACTCTTCAGGTCATGCATATAACCGCAGAAGAAACTTTATATCCGGCGCGTGAACTCACTTTGAAGGGGGTGCAGTTATTCGATTCACCTGAGGAAGCCGATTTGGACAGAGCTAAAATGCAGGAACAAACAGAGAATTATGATACCGCAGGGGATCCGGAGTGGTGCAGTATTGATGAGGGAAAGCTTTTGGTTTGTAATCTTAATGTCAAAAACCTTGAGGAAGAATCGGACGGGGAACTGAATATGAGCGAATTCATGATAGCATATGCGGATCCGGACACCGGGAAAGTGACTATTGTATCCTGTGCTCCGGCATATGTTTCGGCTTCCTTATCCCAAGCAGGAGCTTCCGATTATTTTCATTACCAAATTGCTGCGGGTGAGAGCAAGGATATGACGGTGGCTTGGCTGATTCAAGAGAAATATGACGTGGAAAATCTGTATTTGTGTGTGACTTATGATATAAGAACTCCGGGTGAGCGGCAATATTTCCGGATGAGCGGGCAAGAGTGAGGAAAAGACGTTACTGTTCACTTCGTTCACAGTAACCTATGCACAGAAATTGCAAAACAGCGGTTTCGCGCAGGTCTGTCTCGGGTTTATCATGCAGAAACAGCATGAAAACACCTCGCGGAGACAGCGGGTGAACAGTAACAGCGAGACTGCTGTGATAGGAAGGACAAAAAAATCTTGCGGCAAGGGGAGTATGATGATAAAATGGCTATAACTATTAAAAAGCATTTTTGCTGGGGGAAAAGCAGCTATACATATGATGAAACCGTATGAAAGGATATAAGATAAAACGGGCAGAGCATATATGGATGTTCTGCCTTACTCATTTTTTTAATAACAGTAAATCCCCGGACTTTCATGCATGGGGAGCCGCCGGAATGTAAGGGGGTTTACTGTGAAAGTCTTGAATCCTGCCTGCGGAAACCGCGAGGTGTTTCGTGCTTCCTTGCACGAAATCCCGAGACAGATTTTTCAAACATGCTCCGGGATTTTTAGTGGATAGCTCCATAGCAGATAAACGGGGAATGTAGTTCTTTAGAGAGGGACACTATGTTACACAAAATAGAATACAAAGACAGACATAATATCATATCATGCTATCTTCCGAAAGGGGCGGCGCCGGATAAAAATGCAATGGAAGAATTGCACAGGATGACAGAGCTGGAAGAAACTTTGGACAGGCTGGCAGCAGCGAAAGGCTTTTTTCAGGGAGAGGAACAACGGATTGAGAAAATTGTATTGACGCCGGACTTTCACAAAGGTGCGGGCATTCCCATCGGAACGGTGATGATGACAAAGGGATTTGCCGTTCCCCAGGCAATGGGAAACGATATCAATTGTGGTATGCGGTTTTATATTACCGATTTGTCGGAAGAAAAGGTCCGGGATAAACTTTCCGAACTGACCAAGAAAATCCGGCATACCTTTTTTGAGGGCGGCAGGCAGATTCCTATGACGGGGAGACAGCGGCAGGCAATGTTCCGTTATGGTCTTGAAGGGATATTGGAAACGAATCAGGACAGCAAAAAAAGCGGTTTGTGGAAATATTATCGGCCTGATGTTCAAGAGAAATGGTTAAAACGCACCGTGTTCCGGGGGAGTCTGAAAGCGGACGATACGGAAGGCTTGGAGGATTTTATCGGAAGCTATGGACAATTGACATATGATGACCAGATCGGGACAATCGGGGGAGGCAATCATTTTCTGGAAGTCCAGCGGGTGGCCGAGATTTATGACGGTCAGACCGCTAATGCATGGAAGCTTAAAAAGGGGGCCGCGGTGGTAATGCTTCACACGGGATCCTTGATGATCGGCCATCATAGCGGACTTTTGAACCGTAAGATTTGTCAGGAGATTTATCCTGCCGGATTGGTTCACCCCGAAAATAAAATTTATCCGATACCGGATGCCGACGCAACATCTGCCGGCGGTGTAATGCAGGACGCATGGAATCGTTTCTGGTCGGTCTCCGGAAATGCGGCTAATTTTGGGTTTGCCAATCGTTTGTTTCTTGGGTTTATGATTCAGGATGCTTTTAACGATGTGTTGGGAGAATGCGATATGGAGCTGCTATATGACGCCCCGCACAATTATATCTGGAAAATGCAGACTGCAGACGGAAACTATTACATCCACCGAAAGGGAGCATGTTGCGCCGGAGGCTGTGAAGAAATGCTGGGAACGGAATTTGCCTATTACGGCGAGCCGGTGATGATACCCGGCTCTATGGGAAGCTCCAGCTATCTGCTCCGCGGACTGGGGAATCCGGAATCCCTTTGGAGCGCCAGTCATGGCGCCGGACGGAAAAAATCCCGGGGAGATGCAATCAGGGGAAATGACGATGCGTTTCGTCAATTTATGGAAAAGTTTCATATCATTACTCCCATTGACCCGACCCGCAATGATTTAAAAGGCAGAACGGATATTTTGGCAAAATGGGAAGAATCAATCCGGGCGGAAGCGCCCTATGCCTATAAGGATATCAATGAAGTAATCGCGGTACATACAACACATAATATGGCGGCTCCGGTAGCTCGTCTGGAACCAATATTCACGGTGAAAGCGTAAACCACGCTCTAATGAGCTTCCGGGTGTAAAGGGAAGGAAGAGAAGGTTATGACAGAGCGCTGGATGAAAGAATGGCTGGTGAAATTGGAGTCGGGGGATTTTACAGGGCTTCGGGTATATGATGCTTTTGCAACATGCAATGGAGAAATGATAAAAAGGGCGGGAGAAGCCATAGCAAGGCAGCTAAAAAAACTGCAGCGGCCGAAACTTCTCAAGCTTTGTGAACAATTCCGTGAGCTTACTTCTATGGAATGGGTAATCAATTGGGAGGAAGTATCTCTGGAGACCGTCAGAAAGGAATTGCCGGAGGAAGAGTACAAGTATGTGTTGATCCTTGGAACATTCCATCCCAACGGTTATTTCAGGGAAAGGTGCATGTATGAGATGGCGGAGCATGACGGGATGCTCTTTTGGCTGTTTTTCAGGGTGAACGATTGGGTGGGGAATATCCGGACAAGAGCCTGCGGGCTGTTGGAGGAATATTTGAGAAAAGTGAATGCGAAAGAGCTTTTTGAAGGCATCCCGGCTATGGAACGACTGCAGAACTGTCAGCGTCGTTCAGAGGAACAAATGCAAAAATTGTGGGATGAGATAGAAAAAAGGATATCCGTATCGCTGAAGGAAATGGAACTCAGTGAAATCTCCGATCCTCAAAAGGAGCCGTTGACGCGGAGAGCCTTGTATAGAGTACTGGTAAAATCCGGAACCCTGACACTAGAGGAGACGGATACTCTTCTGAGACGGGAAAAGATTCCCTTCTTAAAAAAAATACTGGCCGGAGGAATTTTTGCCCGGCCCGATTGTACGGTGGAATGGACGGAACGCTATTTGACGGATTCATCCGCTGCGCTCCGCAGGATAGCCGTGGAAAAGAAATATGAATATATAAAAAATGATTGGCCGGGGCTGGAGGAAATGCTTCTGGACAGCAGCAAGGGTGTAAGAGAGTATGCCGCTTATATTTTAAGGCGTCACAGCAGCTTTAATATTCGTGAATACTATCTCAGCCACTTGGAGGATGATAAACCTGAGTATGCAATTATGGGGCTGGCGGAGTCCTGCAGGCATGGCAATCTGCAGGAACTGATGAAATGTATGGAGAGGCCGGAGAGAAAGGTTTTGAAATGTACACTTCTGGCGCTGGGGTATCAGGAAGACTTTCGGGACGAGGAACTTTTGTGGCAGTATCTTTTGGATGCCGGAAATGAACTGTCAAAAGCCGCTTATCTATCTATTCGGAGGAGAGAGTTCTATCCGGGGGCGGAAAGGATATATAAAGCTTATACGGAAGTGGAGGAGGACCATCGTAAAAGATACCTTCTGAATCTTCTTCTCCGGGAAAGCTCTTGGAACCGGCTGCCCTGTCTGATACGCATATACCGTCAGGACATGCCTGAGGAAGAAGCACGTAAAATACTGTGCGGTATCCGGATAAGGTTTATGTACGGAAAGCTTTCTCAGCCATTGCAAAAGGATATTTTGCAGGCACTGGAGGAGAACGGAAAAGAGCTTCCGGAAGGGGTGGAAAAAAGTATTTTATATGATATGAAATTTCTCTGTTCTTGAGCGAAATGTTGTTTTTCAATGAAATCGTTCCCTCTTGCCCTGTCGTTTAAACGCTGTTTTGCAGGCTGAAAGCCATGCAGGTAATTTGTGGAGTAAGTCAGGAGGCCGGTATATTGATATAGCGTTTCGTATAAATTATACCTGTTTGCCCGATCCGCTTTGTGGCAGGATGCGTTTCCGTTTGGGAGGCGATGCCCCAGCTGTGCCTCACTAATTGAGACTTGTGCCCGCTAAAAGTGACGCATGTACTAATATTCTGGGAAAGCATTTTTCAACTCTCTTTAGACGGCATGGATAAAGAACTCATAGAAATAGGAACCATAAACATAGCTCCGGAGAGACAGAAGCCGGAGAGACAGAATCCAGAGAGGCAGAAGCCGGAGAGACAGAAGCCAGAGAGGCAGAAGCCGGAGAGACAGAATCCGGAGAGACAGAATCCGGAGAGACAGAAGCCATAAAGACAGAAGCCATAGAGACAGAAGCCGGAGAACAGAAGCCGGAGAGACAGAAGCCGGAGAGACAGAAGCCATAGAGACAGAAGCCGGAGAGACAGAAGCCATAGAGACAGAAGCCATAGAGGCAGAATCCGGAGAGACAGAAGCCGGAGAGACAGAAGCCGGAGAAAATAGAATCCATAAGAAAAACGAGGCAAAATATGGAAGAATTGAGATTGGTCAGACCATCACTAGAGCATAAGAAAGAGTATGAAGAAATGATGGATGAGTGGGAAGCGTTTGGAGGCAGGCTGAATCCGGGAGCGATAAGGCGTTTCAGTCCTGCAGAAGGGAAAAATGTAACATATGAGAAATGGCTGAACTGGGTAGAAGAAGACAAGGAAAACGTGCAAGATTTATACTTTTTAATGAGAGACAATTCCATTTTGGGCGCCATTAGTATCCGATACAGATGTGCTGATGTGGACGGGCATTCGGGCTTCGGAATCAGGCCTTCCGAACGAAGGAAGGGGTATGCTGCCGGAATGCTTTCTATGGCACTGCCTATCATGAAGGGATACGGGATAAATCCTGTTATTATCTCCTGTGCGAAAGACAATACAGGTTCGGCAAAAACGATACAAAAAAACGGCGGCGTATTGGTCCGGGAAACGGAGGACGATGGTGAATTAGTGCAGATATACCATATTGCTGTCTGACGTTTCTGATGTTTCAAAGCGCGCAGCACGGAAAAACGTAATTTAATATGATCTAAAATCAGAAACAGCCTCATGAAAAACTTATATTATATGCCGCTGACGGCTGCTCCGTTTCAC
Source organism: uncultured Acetatifactor sp. (assembly GCA_910589655.1). Taxonomy (GTDB): domain Bacteria; phylum Bacillota; class Clostridia; order Lachnospirales; family Lachnospiraceae; genus Acetatifactor. The sequence goes on from CAJUTJ010000064.1 coordinate 6,950, forward strand.
AGGGATGAAATATATCGGGAAATATTGCCTCAATACGAAACAAAATACATACGCTGTTATTGGGGAAGTGAAAAGGAAATTGAAAACGGCTGTATGAAACGAAGAAAACTCATTATTGGGATTTGGGGAATTTGTCCCTGATTAAAATAGAAAGGATAGGAGAGAACTATGAAGACGATGGAAACAGCAAAAAACTTTATTTACCGGAATGCCAGACCTCTTGACTTTGCACGATGGCAGTATCATTTTGAGAACGGATCCAGAGAGGCGGTTCTGAAGGCGCTTGCCGCATATCAAAATGAGGACGGCGGATTTGGGCATGGGTTGGAGGCAGATTGTTTTAACCCTAACTCCAGTCCTATACAGACGTGGACGGCCATTGAAATACTGCGTGAGGTAAGAATGACGGACCGGAGAAATCCCATGATTCAGAATATTTTGCGTTACCTTGAGAGCGGCGCGGATTTCGATTCTTCCCGGAATCAATGGCTCAACACGGTGCCCTCCAATAATGAATATCCTTGTGCCGTTTGGTGGAAATATGATGACAAAGGGGAAACCAAGATGGATTATAATCCCACAGCATATCTTGCGGGATTTGCGATTAAATATGCGGAGGCAGACAGTAAGTTATATAAGCTGGCCTGTGAGATTGCGAAGGAGGCGGCGGAGTGGTTCTGCGCCAAAGCTCCTTTTCAGGAAATGCATGTTACAAGCTGCTTTATCCGTCTCTATGGCTATTGTGCGGAAGCAGGAGTGCAGTTGTTTGATATGGGGCTGCTCCTGCGCAAGCTGAAAGAGCAGGTAAACTGTAATATCACCAAAGATACGGAAAAATGGAAGGCGAATTACTGTGCGTTTCCATCAAATTTTATTGCATCGAAAAACAGCCCTTTCTATGTGGACAATATGGAATGGGTCAATGCGGAGGTTAAGCATATTAAAGAAAACCAGCTTTCCGACGGTTCCTTTGTTGTTCCGTGGAATTGGGGTAATGATTATAAAGAATATGAGATTGCCGTCAATTGGTGGAAGAGCGACATTATCATCAAAAAAATGCTGTATTTGAAAGCCATAGAGGGAATGTAAAGAACACACATTAGGAATGCAACTTATAAGGTTAGGGGAATAATTACCTTCTCTGCAAACATGAAACGCCGGAACAGCGTTAAAAATACGATTGAATAATGTGGATTTTCCTGATCCTTGAATCCCTTCTATAAAAACATTTTCATAACTTACGTCTCCTGTTTTCTTTATCCTATGGGCGGTTATCATTTCTGAAAAATTAAGAAAATAGCATATCATCCGTTCACACAATCCGCTTATAATGTGCTATAATTTAATGAATATGATGATACAAAGGTCAAAATAATGCGGAGTAATCCGTGGTATCATAGAGGTCAAAATATTTTCGACTCCGATACCATAAATATGAGTACTTTACGGAGAGCCTTTCATCAGAAAGGCATAGAGACAGCGGTAATAATAGCGCATCCAAAAGAACATAGAGATCCGGCGGCACCGGAAAAATGTCTATATCTGCTATACTACCATAAGAATTTATACTTGTCATGCGTTTTAATGACTCTGATTCCGTAAATTTTGTAAGCTTTTAATAATAGTAAAAATTGCCTGCACGGCATTAAATGGAGGATATCATAATGACAGAAAAAAACAGTGTATCAGAAACGGAAACAAATGTTGGCAATCGCTTCACTCGGGAAAGTATTTTGAAGAGAGAATTTGACATGAAACAATGCCTTGCCGCCGCCGAGGAGGGAGACGCCAGCGCGCAGGATGTGTTGGGAGACTGCTATCAATACGGCTGGAACGTACGGAAGGATTATGTTCAGGCGGTAGCGTGGTATGAAAAGGCTTCTGCACAGGGACATGCAGCAGCACAGCGCAGCCTTGGGTGGTGTTATGAGAACGGCTACGGCGTGGAGCCAAGCAAAGAGAAAGCGGTATATTGGTACAGAAAGGGCGCTGAGGGCGGTGATGCAGATGCCCAGCATAACTTGGCAACCAGTTATGATTTTGGCGATGGAGTGGCGCAGGATAAATGCGAGGCCTTGAAATGGTATCGGGCAGCGGCAGAACAAGGCCATGAATTGTCGCAATATAATCTGGCTGTTTTTTGTCAACGCGGCTACGGAATGGAAATAGATTTAGAGGAAGGTGTAAAATGGTACATCAAATCGGCCGATCAGGGCTATTGGGAGGCGCAATATAATCTGGGAAACTGCTATTTCCACGGAAGGGGTGTGGCTCAGGATTATGAACAGGCTGTGAAATGGTATAAGAGGGCGGCGGAACAAGGAGGCTTAGTCGCATTTAATATGCTTGGCGTGTGTTACGCGCTAGGCAAGGGCGTTGAACAAGACTATGCTGCGGCGGTTCAGTGCTACAGGGAGGCGGCGGAAAAAGGGGAATGTATTTCCCAGTATAATTTGGCGGCATATTATTATGACGGAACGGGTGTGCCTCAGGATTATGGCAAAGCCGTAGAATGGTATGAAAAATCGGCGCAGCAAGGATACGCTGAAGCGCAGTGTCAGCTGGGCATCTGTTACGAAGAGGGGACAGGAGTGGCTCAGAATGACACCCAAGCCGTTATGTGGTATGAGAAGGCGGCATTAAATGGATTACCGGACGGTCAATTCTATCTGGCATGCTGCTATAAGGACGGCAAGGGTGTTGACCAAGATTACAGTAAGGCCGTGGAATGGTACAGAAAGGCAGCGGAGCAAGGGGATGCCGAGTCCATGACAGACTTGGGATGGTGCTATGAGAACGGAAGGGGAGTAGAGCAAGACATCGTTTTAGCGGTGGAATGGTGTAAAAAGGCAGCGGAACAGGGGGCGGTTCAGGCTCAATATAATCTGGGCATTTACTATGAAAAGGGAATGGGTGTGGAAGCGGATGCAGTTCAGGCCGCTCAGTGGTATGAAAAGGCAGCCGAACAAGGACATTTGGATGCCCAATTTGAGACGGCTTGCCGCTATAGGGACGGAAACGGCATGAAACAGGATTATGGCAAGGCTGTTCAATGGTTCCGGAAGGCGGCAGAGAAAGGACATTCCAATGCTCAATATTGTCTGGGAATCTGTTATGGAAAAGGAGAGGGCATGGAACAGGACAGTGCCCAAGCCGCCTGGTGGTTCAAAGAGGCTGCCCGGCAAGGCCATAGGGAAGCACAGAACGAGATTGCTATCTGCTATTATTGGGGAAAAGGAGTGGATGAGGAAAAGGAGGAAGCTGCCAAATGGTTTGAGGAAGCAGCCTTGCAGGGGCATGTGGATGCCCAGTATAATCTGGCCTGCTGCTATAAAAAAGGAGAAGGGGTGAGCCAAGACTACGGTAAGGCTTTAGAGTGGTTTCAGAAGGCAGCCAAGCAGGGATATGCCGATGCCCAATATAACATCGGCTATATCTATAAAAACGGAGAGGGTGTGGAACAGGATAATGAGGAAGCAGCTGCATGGTATCAGAAAGCGGCAAAACAGGGACACATAGAAGCACAGAACGGTCTTGGATATTTTTATAAAACAGGGGAAGGCGTGGAACAGGACAAAGCAAAGTCTTTTAAATGGTACAAAAAGGCTGCCATGCAAGGGCATATGTCCGCACAGCTGAATGTGGGATTCTGCTATATCACCGGATCCGGAGTAAAGCGGGATGACTCTGAGGCGGTGATGTGGTTTGAAAAAGCCGCCGAACAGGGTTCCGCTTCCGCTCAGGTTAATCTGGGGCTATGCTATGAATCCGGAAGAGGAGTGGAGCCGGATATCGATATGGCGGTGGAATGGTATGAAAAAGCCGCCGAACAAGGAAACGCAAAAGCACAAGCCGCTTTGGACAGACTGGGTTATTAAACCATTTAACGCAGCCGATAGTTCCTATATCATACAAAGGGCGAAAACAGTTCGATGCAAGGGGAGGACAAGGTTGAATAAAAATGCGTATTCAACTATTGATTTGAGTGCGCGCCGCAGCGCGCAGATGGGTATAAAAAATGAAGATTCTGCTGGTGGAGGATGATTTGGAAATCAGCGATATGTTAAAAAATTTTCTGATGACGGAAAATTTTGAAGTGGAAACGGCCTGTGACGGAGAGAGTGCCTGTGAGCTCTTTTTTCGGCAAGAGTTTAGTCTGGTGCTGTTGGATCTTATGATTCCGAAGAGAAGCGGTATGGAAGTCATGAAAATCATAAGGGAAAGCAGTACGGTGCCGATCATCATTCTGTCTGCCAAGGACACGGACTCTGATAAGACTCTGGGACTGGGACTGGGGGCGGATGACTATATTACCAAACCCTTTTCCGTCACGGAAGTATTAGCCAGAATTAAGGCAAATATCCGCAGAAGCACACAGTATGCATCCGGCGGTGGGAAAGAGGCAGAGACTATTGAAAAAGGCAGCCTTATCATAAATTTAAACGACTATACCGTGCGGAAAAACGGGGAGAAAATAGATTTGACCGCCAAAGAGTTTGAGATTTTGAAACTGTTGATGAAAAATCCTAAAAAAGTCTATACCAAAGAGCAGATATATTCACTTATATGGAATGATGTGTATATAGGTGATGAAAATGCCGTTAATGTCCATATCAGCAGACTGCGCAACAAGATAGAAGACGATCCCCGCAATCCGAAATATGTTGTCACCGTATGGGGAATCGGTTATAAATTAGGAGACTAAAATGAATGAAGGAACGATCCTATTCTTTTTGGCAGGCATACTGATTGTATTGGCGGGAGTCATCCTTTATCGGCAGATGGCTCTGGTAAGAGGAATCCGTAAGAGCCTGAGACAGGCGGCAGAAAATATATCGGAAATATTGGCGGCCGACAGCGATGAAAAGATTATGGCCTTCACAGACGATAAGGCGCTTATGGAGCTGTACGGACAGATTAACAGACTGCTGTTAGACAGACAAAAGGTAAAAACCGATTATAAGAGGCAGGAAATCGCTTCTAAAAAGATGCTTGCCAATATTTCCCATGATATAAAGACGCCCCTCACTGTTATTCTGGGCTATTTGGAGATTATGCGCCTAAATGACCCGGAAGATGAGCAGCTGAAAAAGGTGGAGGCAAAGGCAGTACAAGTGGTGGAGCTGATCAACGAATTTTTTACGCTGGCAAAGCTGGAGGCCGGAGATATGAATTTGGAGATCACCAAAATCAATGTCAGCGAATTGTGCAGAGAAAATGTACTTGGTTTTTACGAGCTGCTGCTTCAAAAGGAATTTGAGGTTGACATTTCACTGCCGGAACAGAATATTTTTGTTCAAGGAGATAAAGAATCCATAGAAAGAATTTTGAACAATCTGTTGTCAAATGCCATACGTTACGGCAGCGACGGAAAATACATAGGTATCTTTCTGCGAAAGGAAGGCTCCTTTGTATATTTGGATGTTGTCGATAAAGGGAAGGGAATTGAAAAAGATTTTGCCCCAAGGGTATTTGAGCGGCTCTATACAATGGAGGACTCCCGCAGCCGTCAGATACAGGGAAACGGTCTGGGGCTTACCATTGCCAGAAATCTGGCCAGACAGCTGGGAGGAGACATTTTGTTGGAGAGTGCGCCCGGCATAAAAACGGTCTTTACCCTGAAATTAAAAGCTGCGGAATACTGATGGCGGCGAAACAGGAAGCCCGGATTTACGGTTATAATTCGGCTCCGTTTCGGAAGCCATACATTAAAGCTTGCAGAATGCCTGCGAAAGAAATTCGTAAGAATTGCTCAAGAGTTTTGAAAATCCCATCCGCTATAATGGGTTTTAGAAAGGAGGCAGATGAAAATGCCTGATATATTAAGAACAATCCAATTATCTAAATCCATTGGCGGGAAGGAACTGGTGAAAAACGTAAATATTCATGTTAAGAAAGGAGAAATTTACGGATTTTTAGGTCCCAACGGAGCCGGTAAGACGACGGTCATGAAAATGATTACAAATCTCTGGAAGCCTACCGAGGGATCGGTGGAGCTGTTTGGAGAAAAGCTGACGCCCAAGTCCTATGAAGTCCTAAAGAGAATGGGAAGTATTATTGAATTTCCCTGTTTCTACGAGCATATGAGCGGAAAGGATAATCTCCGTCTCCATTGCGAATATATGGGGTATTATGCTCCCGGAAGCGTGGAAAATGCCCTTGAGATGCTGGAGCTTTCGGATGCGGCCGAGAACCCCGTGAAAAGTTATTCTCTCGGGATGAAACAGCGTCTGGGAATTGCCCGGGCGATTCTCTGCAAACCGGAACTTTTGATTCTCGACGAGCCTACAAACGGGCTGGATCCGGCAGGAATGAAGCATCTCAGGGATTTATTTAAAATGCTGTGTACGGAATACGGAATCACCGTTGTCATATCAAGCCATATGCTTTCCGAAGTAGAAAGCATTGCCGACACAATAGGCATTATCCATCACGGAGAGATGATGAAAGAGATTTCCATCAAAGAAATTGCGGAGATGAATACGGTATATATCGATCTTTCCGTGGAGGATGTAAAGAAAGCGGCGTATATCCTTTCCGATAAATTAAAATTGGGAAATTTTAAAATTGTTGACGAGCAGAACATCCGCATCTACGACAGCCGGATTACGGCCAAGGAAATTTCGAAAGAGTTATCCTTGAACGATGTGGGAATCAGCTCCATCGGCAGACAGTCGGAAAGCTTGGAAGATTATTTCTTGAAGATAACGGGGGAGGGCGCAAACTAATGTGGAAGCTGATTAAACTGGAATGGAAGAAAAATAATATAATGAAGTATGTCCGTAATGCGGCGATTGTGACGGCTGTGCTCTTGGTCTTTGTCATTTCCATGGCCGGAGAATTGGAGATGACTGCCTCTGCGGAAGGCAACGGAAAGGCATTGTTGAATGTGACGGTGGGACTTTTTGTGCATATGTCCTATATCGTTTTCACGGGGGTAATGCTGGCATCCTTTGTGGTGGGGGCATATGAGAAGAAAACAATGAATCTGATGTTTTCCTATCCCATCAGCCGACACAAGATCTTATTGTCAAAAGTGTTTGCCGTATGGATTTTCAACTTTATTGCAATGGTAGTCAGCAAATCGGTGATTTTTGGAGCTTTGCTGCTGACAAGACCGCTTACCCATATTACCACCGGGATCCGGTTTGGCTCACTGTCATTTTGGATGGAAATACTGGTCGAATCTGCGGCGATGGTAAGCATCAGCTATATTTCGCTGCCCATCGGACTGGCAATGAAATCTTCCAAGGCTGCGATTGTGGCATCCGTAATTATTGTATGCTTTACACAGGGGAACATCGGGTCGTTTACTTTGATGAACAATTTATTCTTTTATGCGGTGCTCTTTGTAACAGCCATATTCTCCGTATATCTGGCTGTCCGAAATGTGGAGGTAAAGGATTTGCTTTGAAAATAAAGTCTCTTTGCAGGCTGCATATGGAAGTGTTTTTAACAGGATGCCGCTCTAGAGCTCCATCCGGAGCTTTGACGGCGGAATTCCTGTTAAATTTGTACTCCGGCAAACCTGTAATCATAAAACGCGTCAGGGAGGATTTTTACGTTTATTGGTACTTGATGTACGCGGAAGTGCACGATATAATAGACATTATGTGAATGGGGCTATGCTTTCAGGTATAGGCAGCGGAAATTGAACCGAAAGAGAAATAGATAGAAACGGATAGAAAAGGATAGGCGATACATATGACAAAAAAGCAGCGCGCTCTGGAAATTATTCAAAGACTGAAACAGGAATATCCCGACTCAGGCTGTACATTGGACTATGATCAGGCTTGGAAACTGCTGGTCAGCGTCCGCTTGGCGGCGCAATGTACGGATGCCCGGGTGAATGTGGTAGTAGAGGAATTGTATAAGGTTTTTCCGGATATCAATGCGCTGGCCGAGACATCGGCGGATGAAATCGAGAAAATCGTCCATCCTTGCGGTCTGGGAAAGAGTAAGGCGAGAGATATCAATGCCTGCATGAAGGTTCTCAGGGACGAGTATGGCGGAAAGGTTCCCGATGATTTTGATAAATTGCTGGCGCTTCCGGGAGTGGGCAGAAAAAGCGCAAATCTGATTATGGGGGATGTGTTCGGAAAGCCTGCCATTGTAACGGATACCCATTGTATCCGTCTGGTAAACCGTATGGGACTGGTGGACGGCATTAAAGAACCGGCGAAGGTGGAAAAGGAGCTTTGGAAGATTATCCCTCCTGAAGAGGGCAGTGATTTCTGCCATCGGCTGGTGGATCACGGACGAGCGGTATGCACGGCAAGGACACATCCCTTCTGCGATAAGTGCTGCCTCCAAGATATCTGTAAAAAAACGGGAGTGTGAATTTCAGACCGCTGCCTGCATATATTAAAAGTAAAGATACTGTAATAGAGCCGTTTTTTATCATTGCTTGGCGGATGTAATAGAGTATTTTTCATCGGAGCTTTGGCTCTGTAGGATTGTGAGCCGCAGCAAAGCTGCGACATGGAGGTCAGCATGGAAATATATGTGGTAAAACCGGGCGACACGGTGGATGAAATAGCAGACGGCACCGGAGTCGATGCGGAACAGATTATTTATGACAATCAATTGGTGTACCCTTATGAGCTTGCCCTTGGGCAAGCTCTTCTTGTAAACGATACTATCCGAAATGCGGGAAGGGCAGTTTCTGTCAGCGGTTACGCGTATCCTTTTATCAGTCCATGGGTTTTGGAGCAGACACTTCCGTATCTGTCGGAACTTCCCATTTTTTCATACGGATTTACTATGGAGGGAGAGCTGCTTCCGCCTGCCCACGGGGACGATACATGGATGATTGAAGAAGCGCTGCGGTTTGGAACCCAGCCTGTTTTGACATTGACACCCTTTGGCTCCGACGGCAATTTTAACAATCAACTGATTCATTCCGTGGTCAATAATGAAACTTACCGGAATAATTTGATACAAAATCTTCTGACCACTATGGAAGAGAAGGGGTATCAGGGATTAGACATTGACTTTGAGTATATTCTTGCGGAGGACAGGGATGCTTTTACGGCTTTTGTATGGCAGACAGCTGAGACTATGCGGAGGGAAGGATATCATACATCCGTAGCTCTGGCGCCTAAAACTTCTTCGGATCAGGCAGGGCTTTTATATGAAGGCAAGGATTACCGGGCTTTGGGAGAGGCGGCGGATCATGTTCTGCTTATGACGTATGAGTGGGGTTATACCTACGGTCCTCCCATGGCTGTGGCTCCCGTTAATCAAGTCCGCCGGGTGGTGGAGTATGCGTTGACGCAGATTCCCAGAGAAAAAATAGATCTGGGTATTCCCAATTATGGTTATGACTGGCCTCTGCCTTTCGAGAGAGGAACGACAAAAGCCGCCACAATCAATAATGTTCAAGCGGTTCGGATAGCGGTGGCGCAGGGCGCGGAAATTTTTTTTGATACCGTGGCTCAGAGTCCTTATTTTAATTATGTGGAGGACGGGGTGGAGCATGAGGTGTGGTTTGAGGATGTGCGGAGCCTGCAGGCCAAGTTCGACTTGATAAAAGAGTATGGGCTGAGGGGCTGCGGATACTGGCAGATCATGCAGTGGTTCCGTGCAAATTGGCTGTTGTTGTACAGCCAGTTTTATATTCTTAAATAATGGAACCGCTCTCTTAATAATAGGAATCGCGGACGCGCAGCGTTACTGTTCACTCGCTGTCGCCGCGAGGTGAAACCCGAGACAGACATGCGCGAAATCGCTGTTTTGCGATTCCTGTGCATAGGTTGCTGTGAACAAAGTGAACAGTGACTGCGCAGCAATTGCGTTTTACATTTATGGCTGATTTCGGTTGAAATAAACTGTCAAAATATAGTATAATTTGATTCATATACAGATCTCATAATAGGGCTGAATTAAAAAAGGAGGTATGTGTATATGAAATCAATTAAAACAAAGCTTACATTGTGCATTTTACTATGTACCTTTTTGGCTTCAGGCATTACGGAATTGGCATCTATTAATGTTACAAAGAAGGCAACGGAAGAGTATGCGGAACAAAACATGGAAATGGAAGCCCAGAATAAGACGACGGAGCTGAACGGATGGATTGCATGTATAGAGCAGTCTGTGGATACCTTGGGGGACTATGTCATAGGTGAAATGGATGTCAATGCTTTCTTTAAGGATAAGGCTTATGCAGATAAATTTACGGAAGAAATAGAGTCGATTATTTCGGATTTTGCAGTACATACGGATGGCGCAATTACAGCATATATCCGCTATAATCCGGAATATTCTAATCCTACTTCGGGTTTCTTTTTGATGAGGAATTCGCTGGCAGAGGATTTTTATGAGGTGGAGCCTACGGATTTTTCCATGTATGAGTCCACGGATTATGCCCATGTGGGCTGGTACTATCTTCCGGTTGAAAACAAGGCGCCTCTTTGGATGTCTCCTTACCTCAATGAGAATGTCAATGTATATATGATTTCTTATGTGGTGCCCATTTATGCGGAAGACGGCACATCCATCGGCATTGTGGGTATGGATATTGACTTTAATCAGGTTACGAATGTGGTAGATGCGGTGAAAATTTATGACACAGGGTATGCCTTCCTTACGGATTCGGAAGGGGTAATTACCCATCATAAAGATTTGGAAATAGGGCAGAAATTGAGTGAATTGAATAGCTCGTTGGAAGGCATTGCCGCGAGAATTGCATCAGGGGAGGGGGAAGGCTCGCTTCTCGATTATCGTTACAATAATGCAAAGAAGCAGTTAGTCTATACCACTTTGGATAATGGGATGAGGTTTGTATTGACGGCTCCGGAGAAGGAAATTCAGGCTACAATGAATCTGTTGATTGTAAAGGCCAGCACAGGCGGGCTGATTGCCATTTTCTTTGCAGTTATTGTAGGGGTGATTATCAGTATGCTGATTGCAAAACCTATAATGGCGCTTACGGAAGTCATCGATAAGACCACAAAATTTGACTTTACGCCCACCCAGAACGGTAAGATGCTCCAGCGGTATAAGGACGAAATCGGACAGATGGCTGCAAAGGTACGTGAAATGAGGCGGGCGCTGCGTGAAATGATCGGTGAGATAAACAATGCGGAGGAGACGATTTCTTCAAGCGTTGAGAATCTGGATCATATTATGGCGGATAATAATGCTCGTTCCGAGGATAATTCCGCAGCAACGCAGGAAATGGCTGCAGGTATTGAGATGGCAGCGAAAAATACGAGGCAGATTGCGGATAATGTGGAAAATGTAAAGCACAATTCGGAGAGCATCAATACTTTGACGGAAGACGGTAAGGCAAAATCCGATTTAATCCTTGGAAGGGCGGAGGAAATTAAGAATATATCTGAGAGTTCCAGTAATCAGGCAGTTCAAATATTTGAGGAAATCAAGGGGAAATCGGACAAGGCAATCGAGCAGTCTAAGGCGGTGGAGAAGATCAATGAGCTGACCAATTCCATCAAGAGTATTTCCAGCCAGACGAACCTGCTTGCCCTGAATGCAAATATTGAGGCGGCAAGAGCCGGAGATGCCGGAAGAGGGTTTGCCGTTGTGGCAACGGAGATTGGCTCCCTTGCTACCCAGACATTTAAGGCAGTGGACGATATCAATGAAATTGTCATTGCTGTGAACGAAGCGGTCAGAAATATGACAGACTGTATGAACACCATGATTCATTTTCTGGAGACAAAGGTTATTTCGGATTATGATGTGTTTAAAAATTCCGGAGAGCAGTATCACGAGGATGCGGTTTCCTTTATGGATTTGATGAATCAGATTAAGGGTGCTATCGAAGAGCTTGACAGCTATATCGCCAATATCGTGACATCGGTGGATGATATTAATATCACCATGAGCCAGTCGGCGGACGGCATCAATGTCATTGCGGAGAAATCTTCCAAGGTGGTGGAAAGCACTTTGGAGGGCTACGAGAGATTGAATGAGAGCAAAAATGCGGTGAAGGAGCTGGAAACCATTACTGCAAAATTTAAGCTGAAATAAAAAGCTACCGCCAATAATAGGATTTTGTGTACGTTGCCGTATCTCCTAGAGCGTGTTTGGATAATGCTTTTCAGCGGATAAAACATGTAAAGCCTGCATTCGTTATCCGATGCAGGCTTTCAAAGATGCCCAAAGGAAACATGAGCTTCTTATGGCATTCCATATAAAGCAAAGGAATTATCTATGGATTGCTTCCATAATCTCGGCGGCCATTTTGGGTTTATTCATAGTATAAATATGGATATCGTTGACACCGTTTTCCTGAAGATCCCGGATCTGGCGGATGGCATAGTCGATACCGGCTTTGCGCATATCGTCAGGGTTCTCGCCATAGATGGCAAAAAGGTCAGCCAGCGCCTTGGGGATGGCTGATCCGGCAAGGGTTATGGTGGTGCCGATCTGCTTTGCGCTGGTGATGGGCATGATTCCGGCACAGATCGGGACGGTAATTCCCTTTTTCTGCGTTTTTTCCAAAAAGCCGTAATAAAAATCATTGTCAAAGAAAAGCTGGCTGATTAAGAATTCGGCGCCTGCTTCCTGTTTCTTTTTCAAATTGTTCAAATCGGCTTCCATGCTGAAACTTTCGGGATGCTTTTCGGGGTAACAGGCACCTGCCATATGTAAGCTTGTTTTTTCTTTTAAAAAGCGTATCATATCATCGGCATGAATAAAGTCACGGGATTCATACTGTTCATCGCTCATATCTCTGGGGCGGTCGCCGCGGAGGGCAAGGACATGGTTTACGTTGTTTTTCCTGAGTTCTTCGGAAACTTGAAGAAGCTGTTCTTTTTTATTTCCCACACATGTCATGTGTGCCACGGCGTCAATCCCCAGTTGATTCTGGATGTAGGATGCGATTTCTATGGTTTTTCCGGAGCGGCTTCCTCCGGCGCCATAGGTGACGCTTATAAAGTCGGGCTTTAACCTTCCCATAGCGTCCAATACATCAAATGCGGCTTCGAATTCACCGTCTTTTTTTGGGGGGAACACTTCAAAGGAGACGGTGCGCTTGTTTTCAAACATATCTTTAATCATGGTTATACCTCCCTGTCCGCGTCAGCGGATATTAATTCAAAATTTGGAAGTTTACTTTCGAACTTCCAGACATGCCGACGCAGTCGGCACAAATAATCAATGAATCGATGCAAGTCCGGGGAGAACCGCGCAAGCGATTCTTCGAGGAATGACTTTCTCATGAGCAATGGCATGTCTCGCATAATCGCATAGGGACGCGATTTTGACTTCGGGGGAGGGGCTGTCTAAACTTTAAGTAATATTTTTGATACTGTTCACCCGCTGTCGCCGCGAGGTGTTTTCACGCTGTTTCTGCAGGATAAATCCGAGACAGACATGCGCGAAACCGCTGTTTGCGGTTTCTGTGCATAAGCTGCTGTGAACGAAGGGAACAGTAACATATTTTCCATGCTCATGGGCCGGGTCTTTGACATTACAATAGGAATATGTTAACATGAAATTGTATGAATTTCAAGGGAAAGGTGGTTACTGAAGTAACGTGATGCAACAGCTCGTCACTGTACACTCGCTGTCGCCGCGAGGTGTTTTCACGCTGTTTCTGCGTGATAAACCCGAGACAGACATGCGCGAAATCGCTGTTTTGCGATTTCTGTGCATAGGTTGCTGTGAACGGAGTGAACAGTAACAACAGCTCAGTTACTGTTCATACCCATGCCGCCGCGAGGCGTTTTCACGCGTTTTTTGTGTGATCAAACCAAAGCGATTAGAATAACCGCTTGGATGCCGTGCGCGAAATCGCTGTTTTTAGTGCGGCAAAGCTTGCTTAGTTGTACGGAAATACAGTTTGGGCTTGGGGAAGAAGTATCTGACGTTATAAAGTAGCAAAAGGTGTGTAAATATGGAACTCCAAGGATTTCAGGGTACCGGAGAATATGTGGCAAGCGAGGAGCTGATGGCAAGCGTCAATATTGCCATTGCGTTGAAGAAACCGCTGTTGATCAAAGGGGAACCGGGGACCGGTAAAACCATGCTGGCGGAGGCGGTTGCAAAGTCGTTAAATAAAAGGCTGTTGATCTGGAATATTAAATCTACCACCAAGGCGCAGGAGGGGCTGTATGTCTATGACACGATTCAGCGTCTCTACGACGGGCAGTTCGGTGAAGAAGGAGTGGACGACATTGCGAGGTATATTAAGCTGGGCAAGCTGGGAGAGGCTTTTGACAGTGAGGAGCAGGTAGTCCTTTTAATTGACGAGATTGATAAGGCGGATTTAGAGTTCCCCAATGACCTTTTGTGGGAGCTGGATCAAATGGAATTTTATATTCATGAAACCAAACGTACCGTGAAGGCAAAGCAGCGTCCCATTGTAATCATCACTTCCAATGCGGAGAAGGAGCTGCCGGATGCATTTCTACGCCGCTGCATTTTCCATTACATTGATTTCCCCAGTGAGGAATTGATGGAGGAGATTGTGAGGGTTCATTTCCCGGATGTGGAACAGAATCTGCTGAAAAATGCCATGGATGTATTTTACAATATCAGGGCTATCCGCGATATTCGGAAAAAGCCCAGTACCTCGGAACTGATCGACTGGATTAACGCACTGCAGATCGGAGGCATTTCCGCCGACAGGATTCAGAAGGAGCTGCCTTTTGTGGGCACCGTGGTGAAAAAGGACGAAGATCTGGAACTGGTTCGGCAGGAGAAGGGGAATCTGTAAGCGGCAGCGAGGCTTTAGGCAGCGGCATATGACAAGGTGATGAGAGTATGTTTATAAAGTTTTTTAATTCCCTTCGGGATAAGGGACTGCGGGTTACACTGGGAGAGTGGCTGACTTTACAGGAAGCGCTGGATCAGGGCTTATGCGGCAGTTCGCTGACACAGTTTTACTATGTGTCGCGGATGATTTTGGTGAAGAGCGAGACGGATTATGACAAATTTGATATGGCTTTTGACGAGTGTTTCCGGCCTGCGGAGAAAGAGACGGAAGTCGGAAAAGAGATGCTGCGATGGCTGGACAAGTCCGATATGCTGGAGCTGGCCCATGAGGAAGCCCGTGCTCATTTGAATCAGATGGAAGATATTCAGGTGGATAAGGAGCAGGTGGAGGAGACCTTTAAACAGAGGCTGAAAGACCAGAACGAGGAGCATAACGGCGGGAGCTTCTGGATCGGCACCATGGGAAAGACCTCTTTCGGTAATATGGGCGGCAATGTGGGTGGCGTCAGAGTCGGCGGCCAGACCGGATATCAGTCGGCTTTCTCCGTTGTGGGAGCCAGAAAATATCGGGATTTCCGGGATGACAGGGTGCTGGATAACAGACAGTTTCAGCTGGCATTCCGCAAATTACGGCAGTTTTCCAGCAGGCTGGACATTCCGGAGACGGAGCTGGACATCAACGGCACGGTGGATAAGACATGCAATAACGGCGGATGTCTCCAGATCGTGATGCAGAAGCCCCGGAAAAATGCGGTGAAATTGTTGCTGCTGATGGATTCCGGCGGAACTATGATTCCGTTCAGCAGCCTGCTGAACGACTTATTTCAGGCGGTGCACAAATCCAATCATTACAAGGATGTCAAAACCTACTATTTCCATAATTGTATTTACAGCAAGGTTTATAAGACGCCGGAATGTGAAAACGGGGACTGGGTGGATACGGAGTGGATGTTCCGAAATGTGGACGGTGATTATAAGGTGATTATTGTGGGGGATGCGGCCATGGCGCCGGAAGAGCTGTATTCCGACACAGGTAATTACCGTGGACCGAACGGCGGTCTGTCGGGATATGAATGGCTGAAGCTGGTGAAGAAAAAGTACAAAAAAGTGGTATGGCTGAATCCTAAGATGGCTCCGGGAAGGGCGCCGTGGAGGGAAGCGGAGACGGCGGTAAAAGAACTGTTTCCCATGTATAAACTGACGGTGGACGGACTGAATCAGGCAATGACGAAGCTGATGATGAATAAGGCTTAACAAGGGCTTATTTAATAATCATTGTCATTTTTCGTAAAAAATGAGCGGGTTTGAGGTGCTTTAGGCAAGATACAATCACTTGACAATATAGGGAGGGAGTATGAAACAAGGGTATCCTACAATAGAAGAGGCAAACAGAATCTTGGAGGAGGCCGAGGGCTGCAACCCCGGGCCGTGGGGGGCGCACAGCCGCTGTGTAGCGGAATGCGCAAAAAAAATTGCGGAAGCCTGCGGCGACATAGATTCGGAAAAGGCATATGTTTTGGGACTGATGCATGATATCGGAAGGAAATTCGGGACGAGGCATCTGGGACATGTCTATGACGGATGGAAGTATATGGAGAGGCTGGGTTATCCGGAGGCGGGAAGAATCTGTCTGACCCACTCCTTTGTATGCCGGTCCATGGACAACTATATCGGGAAGCTTGATATACTGCCGGAGGAGGAGAAGGAAGTGCGGGAAGCGCTGGCCGCTCTGGATTTTGACGATTTTGATCTGCTGATTCAGCTCTGTGATGCTATCGGTACGGCGGATGGGCCTGTGGATATGGATGTCCGGATGCAGGATATCAAGAACAGATACGGGAATTACCCCGAGGAAACAAGAATTCGGAATTATGCTTTGAAGAAATATTTTGAGGAACGTGCCGGGAGGGATCTTTACAGTCTTTTAGATTCGGCAACATAAATATTTTAACGGAACCGCATACAAGTGCGTCTATGAACACATTGTGACTGTGGGCTTCGCTGAGAGGGCGGCAAGGTTCTTGAAAAAGTCCGGCGTTCATGATACCATATTTTAAGCTTGTGTTAAAAAATAGTAATCTATTACGGAAAGGTATGGAATAATACAATGACAGTATTTGAGGAATTAAAGGCAAGAGGGCTGTTGGCCCAGCTTACCGATGAGGAAGAAATCAGGGAGTTAGTAGACAACGGGAAGGCAGTGTTTTATATCGGTTTTGATCCCACTGCGGACAGTCTCCATGTGGGACATTTTATGGCGCTTTGCCTGATGAAAAGGCTGCAGATGGCCGGAAATAAGCCCATTGCACTGATTGGAGGCGGAACTGCCATGATCGGCGATCCTTCCGGACGAACCGATATGCGGAATATGATGACAAAGGAAACCATTGACCATAACTGCGAATGCTTCAAGAAGCAAATGAGCCGTTTTATAGAGTTCGGTGAGGGAAAAGCTATGATGGTGAATAACGCCGACTGGCTCCGGGATCTGAATTATATTGAATTTATCCGGGATATCGGCTCTCATTTTTCCGTGAATCGTATGCTTACTGCCGAGTGCTATAAGCAGCGCATGGAGAAGGGTCTGAGCTTCCTTGAATTTAATTATATGATTATGCAAAGCTATGATTTCCTGTGCCTGTATGAGAAATACGGCTGTAACATGCAGTTTGGCGGCGACGATCAGTGGAGCAATATGCTGGGCGGTACGGAACTGATCCGCAGAAAGCTGGGCAAGGATGCTTATGCTATGACAATTACGCTGCTGCTGAATTCAGAAGGAAAGAAGATGGGGAAGACACAGAAAGGCGCCGTATGGCTTGACCCTAATAAGACCACTCCTTTTGAATTCTATCAGTACTGGAGAAACGTGGCGGATGCCGATGTATTGAAATGCCTGAGGATGCTGACATTCCTGCCCTTAGAGCAGATTGACGAGATGGATAAGTGGGAGGGCAGCCAGTTAAATGAGGCAAAAGAAATTCTTGCCTTTGAACTGACGAAAATGATCCACGGGGAAGAAGAGGCGGCGAAAGCACAGGAGAGCGCACGTGCGCTGTTTACAGGCGGGAATGCTGCAGATATGCCCACTTATGAGCTTCAGGACGGCGATTTTCTGAACGGCTCCATTGATATTCTGGGTGTGTTGGTAAGCTCCGGGCTGACTGCATCACGTTCCGAGGCAAGACGTGCCGTGGAACAAGGCGGTGTCGTTGTTGACAATGAAAAAGTGACAGATGTAAAAACACTCTACACTCCGGAACGGTTTGACGGTGAGGGCATTATTGTAAAGCGCGGTAAGAAAAATTTCAGGCGGGTGGTAAGGAAATAGTTAAAAAGATCATTTTCCAAACAGATCGCTGTGTGTTCCGGTCCGGAATAAAGTCAATACCAGAACATCATTGTCAATGCGGTAGATAAGCAGCCAGTCTGGCAGCACATGGCACTTACGGTGTCCGGCCCGGTTTCCGGACAGGGCGTGATCTTTGTTTTTCTCCAGAAGGGGAATTCCCATGGCAAGGTCGGCAATCACGCACTTCAACAGTACCATATCCAGCCCACGCCTCATTGCCAGCTTGTGCTTTCAGTTCTGAATCCATGCTGATGCTTGTAGCAGAGCCAGCCATATAACCATCTCCCTTCCTGCTGGTGATTACAGTATATGCTATCTGCACGAAAAATACAATATTCGGCACGAAGAGTTAACAGTAAATTCATTTTCGAGGAGGCGAAACAAGAGGTTTCAAAATGCACTACATTTTTGTTGATGAATGGTTCATGAATTATGAGTAAGATGCATATACATATAGCAGGATATGTTAGGAGGGTTCTCTATGGAATATGCATCGAATACATACGATCTCTATCGCGATATACAGAAAAGGACCGGAGGAGAAATATACATAGGCGTACTGGGACCGGTGCGCACCGGAAAATCTACCTTTATAAAACGTTTTATGGAAGAGATGGTGCTTCCCTCTATGGAGGATGAGCACGCCAGAGTGAGAGCGCAGGATGAACTGCCTCAGAGTGCGGGGGGCAAGACAATTACCACCACGGAACCGAAGTTCATTCCCAACGAAGCGGCGAAGGTAGTTTTGAGCGGTGACATTTCCGTCTCCGTGCGCCTGATTGACTGTGTGGGATATATGGTGGAAGGCGCCGCAGGACACATGGAAGAAGATGTGGAGCGGATGGTGAAGACACCATGGTTCGACTACGAGATTCCTTTTACACAGGCGGCGGAAATCGGCACGGATAAGGTTATGAACGACCATTCCACCATCGGCCTTGTGGTCACCACAGACGGCAGTTTCGGGGAGCTTCCGCGGAACAATTATCTGGAGGCGGAGGAGAAGACGATACTGGCTCTGAAGAAGCTGCGGAAACCTTTCTTGGTATTGGTAAACAGCCAGAAGCCTTACTCGGAGGATGCGAAAAACGTTGCGGCGGAAATCAATGAGAAATACGGAGTATCCACCGTACCGGTAAATTGTGAACAGTTGAAAAAAGATGACATTAATATGCTGTTGGAGAAAGTGCTCTATGAATTCCCTATTTCTTCCATAGAATTTTATATGCCCAAATGGGTGGAGCTGCTTTCCAATGATAACCGGATGAAGCAGGATATCATAGAAAAAGTAAAGCTTTTAATGAAGGATTACAGCACCATCCGCAATGTGCTTGAAAAACCCATAGCCATGGACAGTGAGTACATAAAACGCTGCAAGACAGATGCGGTGAGGCTTTCCGACGGGGTGATCCGGGTACAGCTGGATGTGGAGGAAGCGTATTACTATGAGATGCTGACGGAAATGGTAGGAGAGTCCATTGCAGACGAGTATCAGCTGATCAGTAAATTGAAAAACTTTGCCGCAATGAAGCATGAATATGCAAAAGTGCTGGATGCGGTGAATATGGTCAGGATGAAGGGTTACGGCGTAGTTACGCCGGATCGGGATGAAATCGTTTTGGAGAAGCCTGAATTAATCAAACATGGCAACAAGTTCGGAGTTAAAATCAAGGCATCCAGCCCGTCCATTCACATGATCCGTGCCAATATAGAGACGGAGATCGCTCCTATCGTGGGAACTCAGGAGCAGGCGGATGATTTGATCAAATTCATTAACCAGACCGACAAAGAAAACGGTATTTGGGATACCAATATTTTCGGAAAGACCATAGAACAGCTGGTGAATGACGGAATCACTGCAAAAGTTGCGGTGATCGGCGAAGAGAGCCAGATAAAGCTTCAGGATACCATGCAGAAAATCGTAAACGACAGCAATGGAGGTATGGTCTGCATTATCATTTAATGCCCTGTATTATCACGGAATGAGAATTCTCATTATGTAAATATCGGCATGGCAGAAATACCCGGCCTACAAGGCAGAGTAGTATGGGAAAGCGTAACCGAATATCGTAAGGAATGCAGCTGCCGTTATCACCAGAATCAGCAGTCCGCACAGGCCTGTGAGCAGAGAGTCAAAAAGGGCTTCGCTCACAGGTCTTTTTTGCTTCCCGTGCTGCCTTGTTCTGCCGAATACGGTGTGGAGAATTGCGGTTTTTCCTCCCATGGTCTTTTTTTGCTGTCCATGCTGCCTTGCTTCGGGGGTTTTCGGAATACTATCGCTCGTTTTTGCTCCTTTACCCGAATGAAAATGAGAAATCGGGAGACGGGAAACGAGAATACAGAATAAACGGCTCCCTTTTTCCAATCCGCGGATGCAATAGTAGCAAAGAGGTATTAAAACGGGCATCAAGTACCGTCCCTGTGGCTGATAATCTATGCCATAGGAATATATAATGCTCAGGACAAAGGGAATCAACATGCAGAGAAGCATATTGCCGTGGAAAAACTTGTTTAGTGCCCTTCGGCCGGAAAAATCAATTCCTTTTGTTTCACCGTCAAAACGGGAAAGGGGCAGTAGGCTTCCCAGTATACCTAAAAGGAAGAGAAGCTTATAAAAACGATAGACCCACAGGGCGGTGGTGACTACCATGGGCCCATACATACAGATAAAGCTGTTGAGGGACAATACCAGAAAGTCCGAACGAAACAGCATGGAAAATATGGTATATCCCATGGATTGGTAGGTGATACGGACATCCGCCTTCATGTCTTCATTGCCGTAGAGCTCCCCGCAGAGACTTCTGGTGCGCAGCCCTAAGAAATCTCCGTCATAGAGAATGTAACTTCTGACGAACCACCAGCCGATTCCCATAAGGACAATCAGGGCAATGAACATCCCCTTTTTGAAAAAGGGCTTCCGGTCCAGCCGGAGTTTGCCGTTCTGCAGAGACAGATAATGTGCCGTAAAAAGCAATATACAGCTTAGGATAAAACCGTAGGCATTGTAATAAGACAATGCACAAAGAATAATGCCTGCGGACATAATCAGACAGGAACGGTAGCGAAAGTGATCCTGAAGACAGCAGGTCAGGCCATAAAGCATAATGGCGATGGACATCATGCAGCAGGAGTCGGTGTTGACATAGGTATGCAGGAAAAGGCTCTGGGGAATAAACATGGTGAGAAAGCAGAAGGTCCATTGCAACCTTTTGTCCCGAAACCATTTTCTGCTGAGAAGCAGGATAAATACAGCCATTACAAGGCCGAAAATAAAATCCACCATACGGGCAGTATAGAAAAGAATATCTCCGTCCTGCGTGAAACATCCTGCCAGACGCATGGCATAGCCCTGAACCATATAGGGCAGAATGGGTTGGAAAGCATAGGAAAAGCCGTAGGCAGGAATGCGGATGGATTCGTCAAAACCGTTGGGGAGAGTACCGTGTTCCGCAATGTATTGAGGAATCAGATAGCGGTTGAACTCGTCCGGAGGATTGCCGAAGGGCTGCTTCCATAAGAGAGAAAGCCCCAAAATGAAATAGACGGCAAAATAACAGACGGCAATCAGCGTCTGGGAATGGAATTGTTTCATAAAAAAATTTCTGGCTGTTTTGTTCATATTATAATATCCTTTAACCGTAATTTCTTGGTTCTGACGTAAAAGCGTTTCACCCTGTAGCCAGAGCAATATACAAGATATGATACCATATTATTTCCCATAAAACAAATAATTTGCTTTTTAATATTTTTTTTTGTATAATCCCGTCTTTGACAGTTTGTTAAGTATAAAAACCGCTGTAGACCAGTATTTATGGGTGTTCCAGCGGTTTTGCCTTCTGTTTTAAGATATAGTATTTTATTCTCTTCCTTTACTTTTTTTCTGGATTGTTTTCAT